>DAHUZG010000292.1 GCA_027306715.1 Acidimicrobiaceae bacterium | reverse complement strand
GTCGCCGTCGCCGTCGTCGTGCTCGGCAACCAGCCGAGCGTCGTCTGCGCCGGCACCGGCGCCGGCGTGGCGGGTCCGGTGATCTCCCGCGTCCTTACCGACGCCATCTCGGACGGGCTGTGACGGCGGCGGTGCGGGTGGCGACCGGTCCGATCGGCGCTCGCCGCGTGCGGTTCGGGAAGACCCGCCGGGCCGCCTCGCCTAGGCTCGGGGCGGCAAGACCACCACCGCCCCGCCCGTCTACAACGGGCGCTACGAGCTGCGGAACCAGATCGCCCGCGGGGGGACGGCGCAGGTCTACCTCGCCAGGGACCTCGTGCTCGACCGGCTCGTGGCGCTGAAGGTGCTCTTCCCGGAGCTCTCCACCGACCACTCGTTCGTCGAGCGCTTCCGCCGCGAGGCGCAGGCCGCCGCCAACCTGAGCCACGCCAACATCGTCCCGGTCTTCGACGGGGGCGAGTCCGACAACACCTATTTCATCGTCATGGAGTACGTCGACGGCGAGACGCTGTCCTCGATCATCCGCACCCAGGCGCCGCTCCCGCCCCTTCAGGCGGCGACGGTTGCCGCCGGGATCGCCAAGGCGCTCTCGTACGCCCACCGCCACGGCGTCGTGCACCGCGACGTCAAGCCGGGCAACGTCCTCATCACTGCCGACGGGCAGGTGAAGGTCGCCGACTTCGGCATCGCCCGGGCGATCGGCTCCGACGAGCAGGTCACCCAGACCGGTCTCGTGATGGGAACGGCGACGTACTTCTCGCCCGAGCAGGCGCAGGGCCTGCCCGTCGACGCCCGCAGCGACGTCTACGCCCTCGGAGTGGTGCTCTACGAGATGCTGGCGGCGCGGCCGCCGTTCACCGGCGACTCGCCCGTCGCCATCGCCGTGCAGCACGTGCGCGAGCAGCCCCCGCCGTTGCGATCGCTCGTGCCCGACGTGCCCCCGGCGCTCGAGGCCATCGTCGCCCAGGCGATGGCGAAGCTGCCCGCCGAGCGCTACCCGACCGCTCACGACCTGCAAGCCGACCTCGAGCGCTTCATCCGTGGCCAGACGGTGATGGCCCGCCCGCCAGGCGCGCCGGGCGACGCCACGATGGCGGTCGGGGCGACGACCGGGGCCTTCGCCCCGTACGACACGACCGCCGCCGCCACCGCGGTGCAGCGCCCCCCGAAGGCGCGGCGGACGACCTGGCGCTGGGCGGCGGCGGCCGTCGTCCTGCTCGCCGCCATCGCTGCGGCCGTCTGGTACGGCGGTCGCCAGCTCGGCTACTTCGGCGGCGCGAAGTACTTCTCCCTCCCCGACGAGAGGGGAAGGACCGAGGTGCAGGCGAGCGGCCAGCTTGCCGCCAAGGGCCTGAAGGTCTCGATCAGCAAGGTCTCCTCGTCGGCGGGCAAAGCGGGGACCGTTGTCGGCGAGAGCCCCGTGGCGGGAACGGCCGTTCGCGCCGGCTCGAGGGTAGTGCTCAGTGTGCCGAACCCGCCCCCGGACAAGCTGGTCCCGCCGGTGCTGGCCGAGCAGTTCTCCACGGCCAGGGCGGCGCTCACCGCCGACGGCTTCACCGTGTCGGAGAAGCCGGTGGCTCAGCGCGCGCTGAGCCAGACCCAAGGCGCGGTGGTCGGCGAGAGTCCGCGGGGTGGGGCGTCCGAACCGCCGGGGACGACGATCACCCTGTCGGTCATCTCGGGGGCGAGCGGGACCTTGATCCCCAACGTCGGCGGCCAGAGCGTGCAAGCAGCCACTCAAGCCCTCTTCGCGGCCGGCTTCGAGGTGGCCTCGAACTCGACGACAGCGCTGTCGACGACTGTCGCCAACGGCAACGTCATCTCGACGAGCCCCCCGGCCGGCACCAAGGAGCTGAAGGGCTTCGTCGTCACCTTGACCGTGGCCGTCGCCGCTACCAAGGTGCCCAACGTCGCCGGGCTGAGCGTCAACCAGGCGATCGGCGCCCTCGAAGGCGCCCATCTCGTTCCCGGGCTGCAGCACGAGGCCAACGCCCAGGACACCAGCTGCTCTGCGGGTCTCGTCTGCTACACCAAGCCGGCTGCCCTCAAGACCGTCGCCACCCAGACGGCGATCGCTCTCTTCGTCGGCCGCGCGGCTCCGACGACGACAACTCCGGTGACGAGCACCACCCCGACCGGCAGCACCGCCCCGACGGGCACCACCGCCCCGACGGGCACGACCGGCTCGCCGACGGGCAGCACCGGCTCGCCGACCGGCAGCACCGGCTCGCCGACGGGCAGCACCGGGGCGTCCACCAGCGGCCCGGGCAACAGCGGAGGAGCTCCCGGCCACGGTAACGGCCACGGTAACGGTCAGGGCCAGGGGGCGGCTAGGGGCGGGGGATAGGCCCCGTCCGACTCAGGCGGTCTTCGCCAGCTCGAGGAAGTTGGCGACGAGCTGGTGGCCGGCTCCGGTGAGGATCGACTCGGGGTGGAACTGCACTCCTTCGAGCGGGAGCTGGCGGTGGCGGAGGCCCATCACGAGCCCTTCCGGGCTGCGGGCGCTCACCTCGAGGCAGTCGGGGACGCTCCCGGCGTCGACGACGAGGGAGTGGTAGCGGGTCGCCACCATCGGATCGGGCAGGCCGGCGAACACTCCTGAGCCGTCGTGGTGGATCGGCGAGGTCTTGCCGTGCATCAGCTGCGGCGCCCGCACGACCTCGCCGCCGTAGACCTCGCCGATGCACTGGTGCCCGAGACAGACCCCGAGCACGGCGACGCGCTCCTCGCCGAAGCGGCGCACCGCCTCGAGGCTCGTCCCTGCCTGTGCCGGCCTCCCCGGACCGGGCGAGACGACGAGCGCCTCGGGTCCGAGGGCCAGCATCTCGTCGACGCTCGCCTCGTCGTTCCGCACGACGACCGGCTCGGCGCCGAGCTCGCCGAGGTACTGCACGAGGTTGTAGACGAAGCTGTCGTAGTTGTCGAGCACGAGAACCTTCGGCCCCACCATCAGCCGCAGGATAACCGGGCCGGCGACTCACTATCCTGTCCGCGATGCCAGCACGGGCCAACGCCGCTCGCCGCGGCGAGAAGTCCGCCGCCGGGTCCGGTCGCAGCTCCGCGGGTCGCAGCTCCGCGGGTCGCAGCGCCGCGGGGCGGGCGGCGCCGCCCAAGCGCGCCCAGCAGCGCCAGCAGGCAGCCGGCCGTTACACCCCGCCGATCCCCCGGACGGTCAAGCGCAGTCCCCGCTGGTATCCGTACGTGCTGATCGGCCTGATCGTGATCGGCGTGGCGACGATCATCCTCGACTACACCGAGGTCGCCCCCGGCGCACCCTCCGGCGGCTACGTCGTCGGCGGGATCGTCGCCATCCTCGTCGCCGCCCTGATGGCGACCCGCTACCGCTGAGCCCGAGACCTCGCCCGGCGGCGCCGCCCCGGACCGTCCCTGTCCGGCGGGCCGCCTCAGGACTTCGCCGCGAGGCCGTCGAGCGCCTCGGGGAGCCGCGCCCGCGAGCGCTCCGCGAGCTCGCTCACGGCGAGGTCGACGAGCCCGTCGATGACGAGGCGGTCGCCGCCGACGGCGCCGAGGACGGCGCCGGGAACCCCGGCCTCCTCCGCCCGGCGGAGGAGCAGCGCCGGCTCGGGGGTGGAGACGACGACGCGCGACGAGGACTCGGAGAACAGCTCGCGGTGCCCGGCGACGCCGGACGCGGTGAGGCCGAGCCCCGAGGCGACGGAGAGCTCGGCGAGGGCCACCGCCAACCCGCCCGCCGACACGTCGTGCAGACCCGACACGAGCGCGCCCGGGGAGCCGCCGCCGGCGCCGGCACGGCCGGCACGTCTCGCCGCGGTGCCCGCCGCGGTGCCCGCCGCGGTGCCCGGCGGTCCCACGAGCTGGACGGCGACGAGCGAGCGCACGAGCCCGACGAGGCGGCGATGGGCAGCGAGGTCGAGGCTGAAGAGCCGGCCACCCCTGGCGCGGTGCAGGTCCCGTGCCCAGCTCGAGCCGCCGAGGAGCGTCTCGGTGACGCCGAGCAGGACGAGCGAGTCGCCGCCGCCGAGGCCGATCCGTGGCGGCGCGACGACGAGCTCGTCGATCAGCCCGAGCACGGCGACCACCGGCGTCGGCTCGATGTCGATCCCGTCGTGCTCGTTGTAGAGCGAGACGTTGCCGCCGACGACGGGGACCGAGAGCTCCCGGCAGGCTTCGGCCATCCCGTCGATCGCGGCGGAGAGCTGCCACATCACCTCGGGATGCTCGGGGTTACCGAAGTTCAGGCAGTTGACAAGGGCGAGGGCGCGGCTGCCGGCACAGGCGACGTTGAGGACGGACTCGGCGACCGTCGCCGCCGTCCCAACACGGGGATCGAGCCGGCACCATCCGGGATTGGCATCGGTCGAGAGGGCGAGGGCGCGGCTGGTGGTGGGGATGCCGGGTCCGGCCAGCCGCAGCACGGTGGCGTCGCCCTCGCCGGGGCCGACGATGGTGTTGGCGAAGAGCTGGTGGTCGTACTGGCGGTAGACCCACTGCGGATCGCCGAGCAGGTCGAGGAGGTCGGCGCCGCAGTTAGAGGGCTGCGGCAGCCGGTCCGGGTCCTCGCCGGCCGAAAAGCTCCCATCGGGCGGCGACATCGGGCGGCGGTAGCGCGGAGCGCCGTCGGAGAGGCTCGCCGCCGGCAGCTCGGCGACGGGCCGCCCGCTGTGGGCTTCCCGGACCCGCAGGCGTGCCACCCCGTCGCCGTCAGGCGCCGTCACCCGCCCGATCACCGTCGCCTCGACCTCGAAGCGGGCGCAGACCTGCTGCACCTGCTCAAGGTCGCCCGGGGTGACGATGGCCAGCATCCGCTCCTGGCTCTCGCTCGTCATCACCTCGAGGGCGGTCATCCCCGGCTCACGACGGGGGACTGCGGCGGCGTCGACCTCCATGCCGAGCCCAGCCCGCGCCGCCGTCTCGCTCGTCGCGCAGGCGAGGCCGGCCCCGCCGAGGTCCTGGATGCCGACGGCGAGATGGCGGTCGAGCAGCTCGAGGCAGGCTTCGATGAGCCGCTTCTCCTCGAACGGGTCGCCGATCTGGACGCTCGGACGCTTGCCGGCGTCGTCGTGTCGAAATCCGGCCGACGCCAGCACGCTCACGCCGCCTATGCCGTCTCGTCCGGTTCGTGACCCGAGCAGCATGGCGAGATTGCCGATTCCGCTCGCCGCGCTGAGCACGAGACGCTCGATGGGGAGCACGCCGAGGCAGAAGACATTGACGAGAGGATTGCCGCTGTAGACCTCGCTCAAGGTGAGCTGGCCACCGACAGTGGGCACACCCACGGCATTGCCGTATCCGGCGATGCCGCGCACCACCCCGTCGAGGATGTAGCGGCTGTGGGGGTCGTCGAGCGGCCCAATGAAGAGCGGGTCCATCAGCGCAATCGGCCGAGCACCCATCGTGAAGATGTCGCGGATGATGCCCCCGACTCCGGTGGCGGCTCCCTGATACGGCTCGACGGCCGAGGGGTGGTTGTGGCTCTCGATGCGCAAGGCGACGGCGATGCCGTCTCCGACGTCGACCACGCCGGCATTCTCGCCGGGCCCGACGAGGACGTGATCCCCCTCGGTCGGCAGCCGCGAGAGGTGCACGCGAGAGGACTTGTAGGAGCAGTGCTCGCTCCACATCACCGAGTACATCGCCAGCTCGACGTCGCTCGGCGAGCGCCCGAGCACCTCGACGATCATCTCGAGCTCGGCATCGCTCAGCCCGAGCGATCGGTGCCGCGTGTCCGCCTCGCTCGGTATTGCCGGCTTCTCAGGCATCGCAGTTAGCCTGATCGGCGACGACAGACGCTCCCGGGATCCGCGCCTTGCGTCGAGTGTTGCATTTGGTGTTCTTTTGAGCGATCATATCGGCATGGCACCTCCCAAGAAGCGGGCGACGATGACGAGCGAGCACAAGGCTGCACTTGCTGCCGGCAGGGCGCAGGGGCTGGCGGTGCGCCGCTACCTCGAGGCGCTCGAGCGGAACCGGCCACGTCGCGGCAGGCGTCCGAGCGCCGACTCCCTGCAGCGCCAGCTCGACGAGCTCGAGATGCGGCTGCGCGACGCCGACCCCCTGAAGCGCCTCCACCTCCTCCAGCAGCGGAAGAGCCTGCAGGCGCGCCTGGCGGCCGACGACGGAGCCGAGGACATCTCCGGGCTCGAAGAGGCCTTCGTCGAGGCCGCTGCCGAGTACGGCGCGCGGAAGAGGATCGACTACTCGACCTGGCGCGAGGCCGGCGTGCCCGTCGACGTCCTCCGCCGTGCCGGTCTGCAGCGCTCGGGTCCCGCCTAGCCCGCTCACGCAAAGGCCGCGGACGCTCGGCGTCGAGCGGCGGCTGCGGCGAAGCTCTCGAGCAGCTGCCGCCCGTCCGATGAGCCGAGGAGCTCGTCGACGGCCCGCTCAGGATGCGGCATGCAGCCGACGACGTTGCCGGCGTCGTTGCTGATCGCGGCGATGCGGGCGATCGAGCCGTTCGGGTCGCCGGCGTAGCGCAGCACGACCCGCCGGCTCGACTCGAGGCGGTGCAGGGTCATCTCGTCGCAGCAGTACCGACCTTCGAAGTGGTTGATCGGCAGCCGCAGCACGCTCCCCGGCGCCAGCCCCGCGGTGAGCACGCTCTCGCTCGACTCGACCACGCAGTCGACGGTCTCGCAGACAAAACGGAGGCCGGCGTTGCGCGCCAGCGCCCCCGGGAGCAGCCCCGCCTCGGTGAGCACCTGGAACCCGTTGCAGATGCCGAGCAGCGGGGCGCCCGAGGCGGCGAGCTCGCCGACAGCGGCCATCACCGGCGAGAACCGGGCGATGGCTCCTGGTCGGAGATAGTCGCCGTGAGCGAAGCCGCCCGGGATCACGGCGGCGTCGAAGCCGGCGAGCGAGCCCTCACGGTGCCAGACGAGCTCGGCCCGGCATCCGACGCTGCCGAGCGCGGCGGCGACGTCGAACTCACAGTTCGAGCCGGGGAAGACGACGACGGCGACGGCCGGGCGCCCGCTCACCGCCCGGCGCCTTCGCTGCCCGGCGCCTCGGCGCCCGGCGCCCGGTCCGCCTGGTCAGCGAGCGCCGGCACCGAGACGCTCGAGCGCTCGATCACGGGGTTGGCGAGCAGCTTCTCGCAGAGCTGCCCGGCGACGGCGCATGCGGCGGCTTCGTCGTCGGCCTCGACGACGAAGCGGATCGCCTTGCCGACGCGGACCTCGCTGATCCCGGCGAAGCCGAGGGCCGGCAGCGCCCGCTCGACGGCCAGCCCTTCGGGGTCGGCGAGCCCGTCGAGCCCGCGCACCTCTGCCAGCACCCCGTACCGAGTCACGACGCCTCCTCCTCCCGAACGCCCCACCAGCTGGCGAAGCTCGATCCGGTGAGCTGCTCGTAGGCCCGCACGTAGCGCTGCCGGGTGGCGGCGACCACGTCGTCGGGCAGCGGCGGCGGCAGCGACGTCTTGTCCCAGCCGCTCCTTTCCGCCCAGTCGCGCACCGGTTGCTTGTCGAACGAGGGCGGGCTGGCGCCCGGTCGCCAGGCCTCGGCCGGCCAGAAGCGGCTCGAGTCAGGGGTGAGCACTTCGTCGCAGATGACGAGCCCGTCGTCGATGAAGCCGAGCTCGAGCTTGGTGTCGGCGATGACGATCCCGCACCGGCGGGCGCGCCCGGCGGCGCAACGGTAGGCGGCAAGGCAGATCCGGCGTGCCTCCTCGGCGGCGTCCGAGCCGACGAGCGAGCGCGCCTGAGCGAAGCTCACGTTCTCGTCGTGCCCGGTGACCGCCTTGGTCGAGGGCGTGAACACCGGCTCGGGGAGCTCGCTCGCCTCGAGCAGGCCGGGGGGCAGGGGCTCGCCGTGCATCGTTCCGTGGGCGCGGTACTCCTTCCAGGCAGAGCCGGCGAGGTAGCCGCGCACGATGCACTCGAGAGGCAGCATCTCCGCCCGCCTCACGAGCATCGCCCGCCCTGCGAGGTCACCGATCTCGCCGGCCTCGGGCGGCAGCGCCGCCGGGTCGGCGCTCACGAGGTGGTTCGGCGCGACGTCGGCGAGCTCGCCGCACCAGAAGGCCGTCATCGCCGTCAGCACCCGGCCCTTGTCCGGCACCGGCTCGGCGAAGACGTGGTCGAAGGCGGAGATGCGGTCGGAGGCGACCATGAGGAGCAAACCGTCGCCGGCGTCAAAGACGTCGCGCACCTTGCCGGAGTAGAGCAGCGCCAGCATCAGGGCTCGCTGCCGGCGGCAGTGGGGTCGCCGCTCCCGGGGAGGTCGGCGATGGCGTCGAGCGCCTCGACCGCACGACCGGCGTGGCGCAGCGAGCGATCGAGGTCAAAGGCCCTGTCGAGGACCTCCTCGAGGGGGCGTGGCGCGAGCAGCCCGGCAAGCTCGCCGTCGGCCTCGAGCGCGGCGCGTAGGCCGGTCCGGCTCTCGACAGCGGCGCGCGCCGCCTGTTGGACGACGCGGTAGGCGCTGTCGCGGCTCAACCCGCCGGCGACGAGAGCGAGCAGCACCGGCTGGGAGAACACCAGCCCGAGGCTGTTCGTGACAAGGTTCTCGCGCATCCTCGCGCTGTGCACGACGAGGCCGTCGACAAGGCGCGCCGCCCGCCGCAGTGCGTAGTAGGCGAGCAGGCTCGAGTCGGGCAGCACGACGCGCTCCACCGAGCTGTGGGAGATGTCGCGCTCGTGCCAGAGCGCCACGTCCTCGAAGCCGGCGACGAGGTTGCCACGAAGCAGGCGGGCTATGCCGGTGAGGCGCTCGCTCGTGATCGGGTTGCGCTTGTGGGGCATCGCCGACGAGCCCTTCTGGCCGGCGCCGAAAGGTTCCTCGGTCTCGCCGATCTCGCTCTGCTGCAGCAGCCGGATCTCGAGCGCCAGCGCCTCGACCGTCGTCCCGACGGAGGTACAGGCGTACAAGTACTCGGCGTGGCGATCCCGGGCGATGACCTGGCTGGCGGGGACGGCGGCGAGCCCGAGGTCCGCACAGACGAGCTCCTCGACGCGGGGATCGACGTTCGAGTACGTGCCGACGGCGCCCGACAGCTTGCCGACGGCGACGGCGCGGCGCGCCCGGCGCAGCCGCTCCCGGTCCCGCTCGACCTGCAGGGCGAACAGCGCCAGCTTGGCCCCGAAGGTGGTCGGCTCGGCGTGGATGCCGTGGGTGCGGCCGAGCATCGGGGTGACGGCGTGCTCGCGGGCGCGCCGCACCAGCGCCGCCAGGAGCGCCCCGGCGGCCTCGATGAGAAGATCGGCGGCACGAACGAGCACGACCGAGGTCGCGGTGTCGACGACGTCGCTCGAGGTGAGGCCGTAGTGCAGGTAGGAGCCGGCCGGCGGCCCGATTCGCTCCTGGGCGACGTCGACGAAGGCGGCGACGTCGTGGTCGGTGACGGCCTCACGCGCCGCCACCGCGGCGAGGAAGTCGGCGTCGACCACCGGCGCGCGCCGGCGGATCGCCGCGGCATGGGCCGGGTCGAGGGCGCCGAGCTTGGCGAGGGCCCCGGCGGCGAGGATCTCGACCTCGAGCCAGCCCCGGAGCCGTGCCTCGTCGCTGAACAGCGCCGCCATCTCCGGCAGCGAGTAGCGCTCGATCACCGCCGGCCCCTCTCGTCCGCAGCAGCCCCGGCGGCGGCGGCGCCGATGTCGCGGCGGAACTGCATGCCTTCGAAGCCGACGAGCTCGACCGCCTCGTAGGCTCTCCGCCGGGCCTCGGCCAGGCCGGCGGCAGTCGCCGTGACGGCGAGGACTCGTCCGCCTGCGGTCCGCAGCACCCCGTCCCGGCCGCGGGAGGTCCCGGCATGGAGCACGCTCACGCCCTCGACGGTACCCGCTCGGTCCAGCTCCTCGATGGGATCGCCCGCCCGCGGCGACTCGGGGTACCCTGCCGCCGCGAGCACCACGCAGAGAGCGGCGCGCGCGGGAGCGGGCTCGAGATCGCGGGCGTGGCCGCTCGCCGCGTGCCGCAGCGCCGCGGCGACGTCGCCACCGAGACAGGCGAGGACCACCTCGGCCTCGGGGTCGCCGAAGCGCACGTTGAACTCGAGCAGCTGCGGGCCGCTCTCGGTGAGCATGCAGCCGGCATAGAGCACGCCGCGGTAGTCGATCCCGAGCCGCCGCAGCCGCGCCAGCGCCGGCTCGACGATCGACTCGACGACAGCGTCGACCACCGCAGGGCCGGCGACGGGCACCGGCGAGTAGGCGCCCATCCCACCGGTGTTCGGACCTTCGTCGTGGTCAGCGAGACGCTTGTGGTCCTGTGCCGGCGGCAACGGCACGACGCGGCGCCCGTCGGTGAGCACGAGCAGCGACAGCTCGGGACCGGCCAGGGCTTCTTCGATCACGACCTTCCGCCCGGCCTCGCCGAAGCTACGCCCGGCGAGCTTGGCCTCGACGTCGGCGAGGGCCTCGCCGAGATTCTCGGTGACGAGCACGCCCTTGCCGGCTGCGAGGCCGTCGGTCTTGACGACGTAGGGGCCGGGCAGCGAGCGCAGGAACATCCGCGCCGGCTCGTACTCGTCGAAGACCCCGAAACGCGCCGTCGGCACACCCGCCTCGGCGCAGAGCTGCTTCATGAAGGCCTTCGACCCCTCGAGACGGGCGCCGTCGGCACCGGGTCCGAGCACCGCCCGCCCGAGCGCCCGCAGCCGGTCGCCGAGCCCGTCGACGAGCGGCTGCTCGGGGCCGACGACGAACAGCTCCGCCTCGATCGCGGCGGGGTCGAGGTCGCTGCGGGAGATGCGGTGCCCTTGCGCCGAGAGGCCCTCGGTGCCGGGGTTGCCGGGCGCGACGACGACGTCCTCGGAGCGGGCGAGGGCGAGCGCCAGGGCGTGCTCGCGCGCCCCCGAGCCGACGACGCAGACGGTCACGCCGGGCTCGTTCCCGCTGCCAGCCTCCCGGCAGCCTCAGGCCGCAAGGCGGACGAACTGCTCGCGGCCGGGGCCGACACCGGCGAAGGTCACCGGGACGCCGGCGTGCCGGGCGACGACCTCGAGAAAGACACGAGCGGCCGGCGGGAGCTCGCCGAGCTCGGTCGCACCGGAGAGGTCCTCCTCCCAGCCGTCGAGCTCCTCGTAGATCGGCGTCACGCGGTGCAGCACCGACTGGTGGTAGGGCACCCGCGAGAGCCGAACGCCGTCGGCCTCGTAGGCGACGCAGACCTTCAGCTTCGCCAGCTTGGAGAGGACGTCGAGCTTGGTGACGGCGATCTCGGAGATCGACGAGAGGCGCACCGCATGGCGGAGCAGGACGAGGTCGAGCCAGCCGGGCCGGCGCCGCCGCCCGGTGTTCGTGCCGTACTCGTGGCCGCGCTCGACGAGCAGGTCAGCCAGCCCGCCGTCGACCTCGGTCGGGAACGGGCCGGCGCCGACGCGGGTGACGTAGGCCTTGGCGATGCCGACGACACGGGTGATGTCGCGTGGCCCGATCCCCGACCCGACGCAGGCTCCGCCTGCGGTCGGGTTCGAGGAGGTGACGAAGGGATAGGTGCCGTGGTCGAGGTCGAGGTAGGTCGCCTGAGCGCCCTCGAGCATCACGTTGCGCCCGGCGTCAAGGGCGTCGTGCAAGAGCCCGACGGTGTCGGCGATGCGCGGGGCGACGAGGGGCGCCAGCTCGCCGAGGTAGCGCTCGGCGATCTCACCCTCGTCGAGGGCGAGTCGGTTGTAGACCTTGGCGAGGACGGCATTCTTCTCGCGCAGGGCGACCGACAGCTTCTGGCGGAAGATCTTCTCGTCGAGCAGGTCCTGCACCCGAAGCCCGATCCGCGACGCCTTGTCGGCGTAGGCCGGCCCGATCCCGCTCTTGGTCGTGCCGAGCTTCTGGCGCCCGAGATAGCGCTCGGTCGCCCGGTCGATCTCGTAGTGGTACGGCATGATCAGGTGGGCGTCGCCGGAGATGACGAGGCGGCTGGTGTCGACCCCGCACCGCTCGAGCGCCTCGCACTCAGCGACGAGCACCGCGGGGTCGACGACGACGCCGTTACCGATCACCGGCACGATGTGGGGGTAGAGCACCCCGGAGGGGACGAGCTTGAGGGCGAAGTGCTCCCCGCCGACGACGATCGTGTGCCCGGCGTTGTGACCGCCCTGGTAGCGCACGACGAAGTGCATGTCCTTGGCGAGGAGGTCGGTGAGCTTGCCCTTGCCCTCGTCGCCCCATTGCGTCCCGACCACGACGGTCGCAGGCACGCGTGCCCCTTCCGGCTCGGCTGCGTCGCCCGGCACGGTCACCGCGGCGAAGGGCGGCCGTCCGCCCCGGCGCTGGATGGTACCCGAGCCGCCGGGCGCGGCGGGCCGGCGGCGGGAAGCAGGGCGAGGGGGAGCGCCGCTCGTCGTGTCGGATCGGTGTTGTCGGATCGGTGTTAGATCGCCACCAGGACCGGGTACGTCCCCACGGAAAGTGCCGGAGAGTCGGCCGTGCGGGCCGGCGGCGCGGGTGTCGCGTCGCCGGCGAGCAGTCGACCCGAGGAGGTCGTGATGGCGGCTGTAGATCCCGTCGTGGGAGATCCCGTCGTGGGCGGGTACCGCAGGGAGCCCGCAACCAGGGTGGCGCAGGCGGCGATCCCGTCGCGCACGGTCGGAGCCGGGGCGGCCCCGGTGGGGGCGGTGATCGCCCTCCTCGGGCTGTGGGCGGCGATGGTGCCCTACGCCGGCCCGGCGTTCGGCTACAGCGCCGACGGCAGCGCCGCCTGGCACTGGAACCTTGCCCATGCGCTGCTCGGCCTCGTCCCCGGCGCGATCGCCCTCGTCGCCGGGCTGCTCGTGATCGCCGCCGGCTCGCCGGCCCGTCTGGCGGCGCGCCGTACGCGCTCGGCGCTGCTCGCAGCAGTGGCCGCCGTCTGCGGCGCCTGGCTGGCGATCGGGGTTTTCGCCTGGCCGGTGCTCTACGGCCGCGGATACCTCCGCCCGGCGACCCCGCTGCACGCGCTCGAGCATGTCGCCGGCTCGGGGCTCGGCTCGGGGCTCCTGCTCGCGCTCTTCGGCGGGATGGGTGTGGTGCTCGCCGCCCACGGCGGCGCCGTGGTGCCGCTCGGTCCGGCGGCGCGCCGGTCGATCAGCCGCTCGGCGACCGTGCCGATGCGGCTCGTCGCCACCGGCCACGACGCCACCGGTCGCGACGAGGAGCCTGCGCCGCTTCTGGCACCCCCACCGCCGGCGCCATCGCCGGCGAGGGTCTCGACGGCTCCACGCGCCGAGAGCGGCGGGATGCCGACGGCGCCCACGGCGGTGACGCCGCCGGCCGAGGACGGCCTGGCGCCGTAGCTGCGCTCGGACCGGCCGAGGAGGGCATCACGATCATCAGGACGACATCACGAGCTCGCCGCCGCCGGCGTCGACGCGGACCGTGTCGCCGTCGTGGAACTGCCCTTCGAGCAGCGCCAGCGCCAGTGAGTCGCCGAGCTGGCGCTGGATCACCCGCTTCAGGGGCCGCGCCCCGAACACCGGGTCGTAGCCGCGCTCGGCGAGCAGCTCGCGTGCCGCCGGCGTCACCTCGAGCTCGAGGCGCCGCGCCTCGAGCCGCGCGGCGAGCTCGGCGAGCTGGATGTCGACGATCTTGGCGAGGTCCGCCCGTTGCAGCTGCTGGAAGCGGACGATCTCGTCGATGCGGTTGACGAACTCCGGCTTGAAGTACTCGATCGGCTCGCCCTTCAGGTTCGAGGTCATGATCAAGACGGTGTTGGTGAAGTCGACCGTCCGACCCTGGCCGTCGGTCAGCCGGCCGTCGTCGAGCACCTGCAGCAAGATGTTGAAGACGTCCGGGTGGGCCTTCTCGATCTCGTCGAGCAGGATCACGGCGTACGGCCGCCGCCGGACCGCCTCGGTGAGCTGGCCGCCCTCCTCGTAGCCGACGTAGCCGGGGGGCGCGCCGACGAGCCGGGCGACGGCGTGCTTCTCCTGGTACTCCCCCATGTCGATGCGGACCATCGCCCGCTCGTCGTCGAAGAGGAACACCGCCAGCGAGCGGGCGAGCTCGGTCTTGCCGACGCCCGTCGGGCCGAGGAAGAGGAACGAGCCGATCGGCCGGCGCGGGTCGGACAGCCCGGCGCGGCTGCGACGGATGGCGTTGGCGACGACGTGCACCGCCTCGTCCTGGCCGACGACGCGCTCGTGCAGCACCTGCTCCATCCGCACGAGCTTGGCGAGCTCGCTCTCCATGAGCCGGGTCACCGGCACCCCGGTCCAGCGCGAGACCACCTCGGCGACGTCCTCGGCGTCGACCTCCTCCTTCAGCATCCGCTGCTCGGCCTGCAGGCCCGACAGCCGCTCGGTCGCCTCGGAGATCCGACCTTCGAGGTCAGGCAGCTCGCCGTAGCGGATCTGCGCCGCGGCGCCGAGGTTGCCGTCGCGCTCCTCGCGCTCGGCGGCGGCCCGGCGTTCCTCGTACTGGCCCTTCAGCTCGCGGATGGCGGTGATCGCCTCGCGTTCGGAGCGCCAATGCGCACTCATCGCGTTGAGCTGCTCGCGGAGGTTCGCCAGCTCCTCCTCGATCCTGTCCCGTCGCTCGAGGGCACCCGCCTCGGTCTCGCTCTCGAGAGCGACGCGCTCGATCTCGAGCTGGCGGATGCGCCGCGAGACGACGTCGATCTCGGTCGGCATCGAGTCGATCTCGATGCGCAGGCGGCTGGCGGCCTCGTCGACGAGGTCGATCGCCTTGTCCGGCAGGAAGCGCCCGGTGACGTAGCGGTCCGAGAGCACCGCCGCGGCGACGAGAGCGGCGTCCTGGATGCGCACGCCGTGGTGGACCTCGTAGCGCTCCTTCAGCCCGCGGAGGATGGCGATCGTGTCCTCGACCGAGGGCGGCCCGACGTAGACGGGCTGGAAGCGCCTCTCGAGCGCGGCGTCCTTCTCGATGTGCTTGCGGTACTCGTCGAGGGTCGTCGCGCCGACGAGGCGCAGCTCGCCGCGGGCGAGCATCGGCTTGATGATGTTGCCGGCGTCCATCGCGCCCTCGGCGGCGCCGGCGCCGACGATCGTGTGCAGCTCGTCGAGGAAGGTGATGATCTCACCCTCGGCGTCGGTGATCTCCTTCAGAACGGCCTTGAGCCGCTCCTCGAACTCGCCGCGGTACTTCGCCCCGGCGACCATCGAGGAGAGGTCGAGGGCGAGGACGCGCTTGTTCCGCAGCCCGTCGGGGATGTCGCCCTCGACGATCCGGTTGGCGAGGCCCTCGACGATGGCGGTCTTGCCGACGCCGGGCTCGCCGATCAGCACCGGGTTGTTCTTGGTCCGGCGCGAGAGCACCTGGATCACCCGGCGGATCTCCTCGTCGCGGCCGATGACCGGATCGAGCTTGCCGCGCCGGGCGAGGTCGGTGAGGTCGCGGCTGTAGCGCTCGAGGGCCTGGTACTTCTCCTCCGGCTGCTGGGAGGTGACGCGGTGGCTGCCCCGAACCTCGCGAAGCGCCGCCATCAGCTTGTCGCGGTCGACGCCGATCTCGCCGGCGAGGGCGAGCAGCAGGTGCTCGACCGAGAGGTACTCGTCGGAAAGCTCGCGCTGGAACTGCTGGGCGCGCTCGAAGGCGTCGCGCAGCTCGCGCGAGAGCCCGGGCTGCCCCGACCCGTACGCCTTCGGCAGCCGGCCGAGCTCGTCGGTGAGCTTGTTCCGCAGCGCGAGCGGTGCCACCCCGACGCGGTCGAGCACGGGCACGGCGACGCCGCCCTCTTGCCCGAGGGCGGCGAGCAGCAGGTGCCGCGGCGTCACCTCGGCGTGGTGCGAGCTCTCGGCGAGCTGCGAGGCGGACTGCAGCGCCTCCTGGGTCTTCAGGGTCCAGCGATTCGGGTCCAGTGCCATCTCTCAGTTCTTCCCTGCTCGTGGTCCGGTGGTCGTCTTCCCGGTGGTCGTCTTCGGCGCGCCCACGGCCGCCGGCGCGTTCACGGCCGCCAGCGAGCCGGGAGGCGCTCGGCGCGCAGCGGGACGAGCTCGCGCCGGTAGTGGCGGTGCGCCGCCTCCACCGCCTCACGCGCCGCCTCGTTGCTGCGTCGCAGCTCGCCGGCGAGTCGCTCGAGCTCGAGCTCGAGCTCGAGGATGCGACGCACGCCCTCGAGGTTCACCCCGGCTGCGGTGAGGTCCTGGATCCGGCGCAAACGTGCGATGTCGGCGTCGG
>DAHUZG010000291.1 GCA_027306715.1 Acidimicrobiaceae bacterium | reverse complement strand
TTCCGCGGAAACGTCTCCGGCGTCGGGGCAGGACCCCGGCACCCCGCAGCCGGGGGGCGGCGAGACCCTGGGCGCGGGAGCACCCGAGTCCGAGCTGACTGCAGCAGACGCCCTGGTCGCGCTCTGCTCCTCGGTGCTCTCACGGGGGCTTCTCGACGTCGAGGACCCGCACGTCTCTGTGCTCGTCCACGTCGACGAGACGGTCCTGCTCGATGAGACGGCTTCGGGATGCGCCCATGTCGAGGGGCTCGGGCCGATCACCGCCCACGCCGCGGCGCGCCTTGCCTGTGGAGCAGCGGTGTCGCGCCTTTCCTACCGCGCCGACGGCGCAGTCGAGCCGCTCGGAGCGACACGGGTGATCCCACGCGCCATGCGGCGCGCCCTGCTCGCCCGCGACCGGGGCTGCCGCTTCCCCGGCTGCACGGCGAGGCGCTTCTTGCACGCCCACCACGTCGTCTACGCCTCGCGCGGCGGCCCGACGGCCCTGTCCAACCTCGTGGCTCTCTGCAGCGGTCACCACCACCTCGTGCACGACGGAGGATGGAAGCTCCTGCTGAGCCCGGGCGGCCAGCTGCGCGTCCTTGCCCCCGCCGGCGGTGAGCTTCCGGCCGTGACGGCGCCGACGTCCGGATCGGCAGAGGGTCTGGCTCTGGCGAACGCAGCGCGTGGCGTCCCGCTCTTTCCCGAGGTCCTGGCCGCCGGCGGAGAGCCCTTCGACCTCGGGCTCACCATCGACGCGCTGCTCGGGGTCGGCTGACCTCGCCCGCGCTCGAGGCGCTCGCGCGGGGCTCGCGCGAGCTGGCGGCTTTCCGATGCGGGGAGGGTGCCGAGCGAGGGCGGGAACGGCGTCGACGACCCTCGACTCGTCCGCAGCCCGACCTCGTATCGTCTCGGCGGTGGGCGACGACCCGGACCTCGAGCACCTCGACCCCGTCGACGGCGGCTGGTGGGGCGACGGCAAGCGCTGCGAGCGCTGCGGTATCGCCTTCTGCCATGCCCACCGCCCGGGCAGGTTCCGTCGTCGTGTCTGGGTGGGTCCGACGCCGAGCGCCTACCACACCAGCCCCTGGTGCGGGTCGGCGCCACCGGGCGTGAAGGCACGCGCCGCTGGAGCCCGTGCGGTCCGCCTCGACCTCGAGGGCGGAGATCTCGAGGGGATCGTGACCGAGCGCCCGGGCGTGCCGGCCGGGTGGAAGCAGGTCGGCGAGGCCGAGGCGATCGCACGCGGGCTTCCCGCCTGCCTGCGCTGCTGAGCGGGAGCGGGCTCACTCCCCGCCAGGCCGCCGGCCCGGAGGGTCGGCAGCTCGACCACGACGCTGCACTCTCCGGAGAGGTCGAGGACTGGATCGCGCACGCGCCGATCACTTACTTCCCTGGTCACTGCATGCGAGTGGTTATGCTGACGCGGTGAGCACCGGCACCGCCAAGCGGCAGCTCGTCGCCGTCGCCGTCGCCGTCGCCGTCGCCCTCGCTGCGGCGGTGACGATCCTCGGCGCCTTCGCTGCTGTCGCCCCGCCGGCTGCCGCCGCGGGCAACCCGGTCATCGACCACTACATCGTCTCTGACCCCGAGCCCGGCTGGTCCCTGGCTTCGCCGAGCGTGACCGAGCTCGAGGTGACGCTGTTCCAGAATGTGGAGTCGTCGCTCGCCGGCGAGACGGTGACGGCGGCTGCGGAGGGATGGTTGTCGGGCGACGGCGGCAGCGGGCTGGCGATCATCCTCGCTCACCTGCCGAGCGCCCTGCCGCTCAGCACCACCAACGCGCAGTCGGCGGCGACCGGGATGTGCGCCAACACGGGCGGGACGGCCGCCGTCGGGCCGGATCCGGCGATCGCCCTGTCGGAGGAGGCGATCTGCAGCGACACCGCCTCGCCAAGCCTCGGGCCCGCCCCCTCCACCGTGATCGCCTGGACCCAGGGCAACATCCTCGCCATCGTCGAGGGGCAGGGCGCGGCGAGCCGGTCGAGCGTCGAGGCTGCCGCGCTCGCTCAGCACGGCGCCATACCGGCGACCGGGATCGTATTGACCGGAGCGACCTCGCTCTGGCTGATCGCTCTCATCGCCCTCGCCGTGCTCGCCATCGCCCTGTTCAGCTTCCTCGTCCTTCGCCGGCGGAAGGTGGCGATCCTGGCGGCAGCCGCCGTGCCGGCAGCCGCCGTGCCGGCGGCGCAGTACCGGCCCGCAGGCAGCTCCGCCGCCCCAGGCCCGGGACTCGGCTCGTTCCAGCTCGGTCGCGGCGCCGGAGCACCGGCTCGCGGTTGGCACCCGTTGGGGGGCAATCCCTACGAGTTGCGCTACTTCGACGGTGTGTCGTGGATCGCCCACAAGCGATGGGACGGCCAGGGCTGGCTCGACGTCACCGACAGCTCCAGGTAGGCGTCCTCGCCTCGGCGTCGAGCCGGGTCACGCCCGGCCTCTCGCCCGGGGCTAACCGCTCGCCGGGCGCTTCTCGGGCGAGAGCAGCACGAGCTCGTTCGAGGCCGTGCTGCCGGCGAGGCAGAGCGTCGCACCGGTGCAGCTGAGCAGGCTCAGCGGAGGGCTCCCGGGGTCCGGCGCGCTCGACCAGGTCGAGCCCCCGTCAGAGCTGAGGAAGATGAGCCCCTGGCCCGAGGAGGACGGGTCGCCGGCGGGCACGCCGGCGCCGTTGGTGATGGTGGCCACCTGCGAGCCGACGGCGAT
>DAHUZG010000290.1 GCA_027306715.1 Acidimicrobiaceae bacterium | reverse complement strand
TGGCTGCGCTGGTCGCAAATCGAGCGTGGCTCGAAGACCGGACCCCGCGCCCCGTCCGGCGCCGATCGACCTCCCGCCCGCCCCGGCTCGCGCAGCTCTGTCGGGACGTCGACGTGCTCGGCCTTCCTAGCCTCCAGGCGGCCTCGGGGTGGGCGCAGACACACCCAAGCATCGCCGCAGCCGCCGACGGCTCGCTCGTCTGTGTCGTACGCTGCGTCGATCTCAAGCTCGGCGACCCCTCCGCCGACTTCGAGACGCCGGCGCGCGACGTGCTCGCCACCCTCGACGAGCGTCTCGTGGTCACCGCTGAGGCGGTGCTGCAGGATGTGGAGCTGCCACGGCACCAATCGAGCAGCGAGCTCGGCTTCGAGGACTGTCGCCTCTTTTCGTGGCGTGATCGCTTGTGGGCTCTCGCCAAGCGCCGGAGCCTCGGCGCCGGTGGTCAGGACCGGCAGGTGCTTCTCTCGGTCGAGGACGGTCGCTACGAGCTGACCAGCATGCTCGAGGACCCTGACACCTCCCGTCACGAAAGCCAGAAGAGATGGATGCCATTTGTTCTCGCTGGCGAGCTCTGCGTCGTAAGCTGTTGCCGTCCCTTTACTGTGCTCCGCTTCGACGACTCGCGCTCCTGCCTCGAGGAGCTCGTGCGCATGCCGACCGACTGCCGCTTCGCGGGACTTCGGGGTGGCTCGCCGGGTCTCTCCGTCGACGACGGCTTCCTCTTCATCACCCACCAGCTCGTTGATCTCGAGGGCACGTGGAGGTACCTGCATCGCTTCGTGGCCGTCGATGGGTCGCTGAGCCCTTCGGGGATCTCCGACCCCTTCACCTTCGCTGGGAAGGCGTTCGAGGTCTGTGCCGGCATGGCCTCTCGTGGAGACGGCGTCGTGATGAGCGTTGGTACCGGCGATCACAGCAGCGCGCTGGCCGTGGCACCACTGGAGGCCATCATCTCCCTCATCGAGCCGCGCTGACGCGCTCTGGGCCAGGCGCTCAAACTAGATGCATCAGGGCCTTCTTCGCCTTGCCCGTGATGGCACTGCTTCACCTCGCGGTTGACGCACTCGATCGACCAGCGACCGGCATAGTTGGAGGCGACGGCACCGGCGGATGCGTCAAGGTCGGTCGTGAAGAACAAGGTCGGTCGTGGAGAAGAAGTCTTCGTGCATGACGCCTTCAAGATCGCGCACGACGACGAGCAACACGAGGTTCTTCTTGTCGACCGAGCACCACAGCACGGGACGGCTCCACACCAACAGCTCCTTGGTCCGTCCCCGCCAGCAGGCGCTCACGTGGCAGAAGGCGTCGTCGGCGAGCCCCGCCGCCAGCTGGGCAGGGGTCGCGAGCCTGGTTCCTTTGGTCCGTGGGCGCCCTCGCTTTCCGGTCCGGGCCGGCGCGGCCTCGTAGATCGCGGCGTCCCGGCGCATCCGGGAGGTGAGGATCGTTCGCGCCAGCCCTGCCGGCGAGCGTCGCGTATGCCCCGTCGCAGCACAACGAGGCTCACTCCCCGGAGGGGCCGGGGGCGCTCCGGTGAGCGGGGTTACTGCGCATTCCGGCGATGGCGCCTCGCCGGTCTCGATGAGGCTCTTGGCGCGGCGCACCGACCGGCCGCCAGCACTCCGGCGTTGTCGGCGTAGCGCTCCGGCCACCAGCAGTCACCGTCTCCAGATGGACCTCGAGCAGGATCTCCATGGCGTCTTCCGGACCCGAGCGAAGCGACGCCGCGGGCCGCCCCCGCCCGCTGAGGCGCCAGGAGATCCGGTGCTCGCCGGCTCCGGACCCGGCGGGAGAGCCTCCCGGCGGTTTGGCAGAGCTTCGCGGGGGGCTGTCGAGCTCGGCGCTTCCGGCGAATCCTCCGCCGTCGAGTCCTCGCAATGTCTTTGCGCGCGCAAGCATACCGGCCGAGAGTCCCACCCCCGCGGCGCTGGAGTTGTCAAGCCGCCGTCCAACCGGCACAATTGAGCCTTCCTAGCACTGGAGGATCTGTGAACAGGCGCTTCTTCTCCGTGCTCGCCGCATCCACGTCAGGAGTCGCCCTGCTCTTCGGTGCAGCAGGCGGCCTGCCGGCAAGCGCGGCGAGCCACCCGGCAGCCTCCGGGGGGCGCACGCTGGTGATCGACAACTCGTTCTCCCTCGTCACCGCCGACCCGGGGCACATGTTCGAGAACACCGGCGAGCTCGTCGACAACGCCATGTACGACACCCTCGTGACCTTCGACGGCAACAACTTCAAGAAGGTCGTCCCGCTCCTCGCCACGTCCTGGCAGGTGCTCGACGGCGGTCGGAAGTACGTCTTCCACCTCGACCCGAAGGCGAAGTTCTCCGACGGGACGCCTGTCACCTCTGCTGACGTCGTCTGGTCCGAGCAGCGCCTTGTCAACCTGAAGGGCAACCCGTCGGTCCTCCTTGGCGGAGAGACGATCACCGCCGAGGGGCCTGAGACGGTGGTGTTCACCTCGGCCCAGCCGAACCCGGCGCTCCCCTACATCCTTCCGAACCCCTCGACCGGCGTGCTCGAGAAGTCGGTCGTCACCAAGCACGGCGGCACCGACGCCGCCGACGCCTCGACCAAGGACACCGCCGAGAACTGGCTGAACAACCATTCCGCAGGCTCGGGACCGTACGTGATGAGCTCGTTCAACGTCTCGAGCCAGGTCGTGCTCACGGCAAACCCGAACTACTGGGGCCCGAAGCCCGCCTGGTCGCAGGTCGTCGTCCGGAACGTCAACGCCCCCGAGCAGGGCCTCGACGTCGAGCGGGGGACCTACGAGGTCGGCGTCGACATGTCGCCCTCCCAGACGAAGTCGCTCTCGGGCGTGCAGGTCGTCGGCGGCGCGTCGCCGAACGTCTTCTTCCTGTTCACCAACGACAACCCGAAGGTCTCGAAGGTGACCTCGAACAAGGACTTCCAGAAGGCGGTCCGCTACGCCATCAACTACAAGGGCCTGCTCCAGCTGGCCGGTGCCGGCGCGGTGCAGTCCCCCGGCGTCATCCCGACCGCCTACAACGGCTCGCTGCCGGCGAGCGCCGACTCCTCCTACAACCTGCGGCTCGCCAAGAGCTGGCTGGCGAAGTCGGGCCTGAAGCATCCGGCGGTGACCCTCAGCTACCCCGAGAGCTTCCAGTCCAACGGAATCGACTTCGGCGACCTGGCGGCGCGAGTCCAGCAGGACCTTCAGCAAGCCGGCATCACTGCCACGCTGGCGCCGGCATCGCTGACGGTCGCCCTCCAGACCTACCGCGCCGGTACCGAGCAGATCGGCCTGTGGTACTGGGGCCCGGACTTCCCCGAGGCTGCCGATTACCTCAACTTCGCGCCGGGCGCCCTCGTCGGGCTGCGGGCCGGATGGACCGCCAAGATGGACCCGGGTCTCGTCGCGCTGGCGGGACGCGCGGCGAGCGTCGTCAACCCCGCCGCGCGCCAGGCGATCTTCCAGACCTTCCAGCGCGACCTCAACGCCCAGGGACCTTTCGTCACCCTCGTCCAAGGCGCGCAGGTGGTCGTCGGGACGAAGAACCTTCACAACCTGACACCGAACGGCCTGTGGGAGGTCGACCTTCGCAACCTCTACTGATGTGGCACTAGCAGCTCCTGAGCTCTCCCGGCGAGCCCGGCGGGTCACCCCCGCCGGGCTCGCCCGCTTCCTCGCCCGGCGCCTCGGCACCGGCCTCGTCCTCGTCGTCGGCATTACGCTCGTCGCCTTCGTCATCACCCACCTCGTCCCGGGCAACCCGGCGGCGGCGACCCTCGGTCAGACGGCGATGAGCGACCCGACGATCGTGAAGGCCTGGGACCACCAGTACGGGCTCGACAAGCCGGTCGTCGAGCAGTACCTCATCTACCTCGGCAAGCTGGCCGAGGGAAACCTCGGCATCTCCGAGCACGACAACAACCCGGTGCTCTCCGACCTCGGCCAGCACATCCCGGCGACCCTCGAGCTGGCGCTCTTCGCCATCGTCGTCTCGACAGCCATCGGCGTCAGCCTCGGGCTCCTCGCCGCCGTACGGCGCGGGCGGACCGCCGACGGCGTTATCCGGATCGCCAGCCTCGCCGGCGTCTCGATGCCCACCTTCTGGGTCGCCCTCGTGCTGTTCATCGTCTTTTTCTCCAAGCTCGGCTGGTTCCCGAGCGGCGGCCGGCTCGACCCCGGCGTGACTCCTCCGGCGACGATCACCGGGATGTATACCGTCGACGCAATCTTGCACGGGCAGTGGTCATTGTTCGTGCAGGCGCTGCAGCATCTCGTGCTCCCGGGGGTGACGCTCGGCATCTTCACGATCGGGACGATGGTCCGCTTCACCCGGGCCTCGGTGCTCGAGGTCGTCAACAACGACTACGTGCGGGCCGCGCGTGCCAAGGGCCTTCCGGAGTGGACCGTGGTCCGGCGCCACGTCCTTCGCCCGGCGCTGCTCGCGATCACGACGGTCGCCGGGCTCGCATTCGCCAACCTGCTGTCGGGGACCGTGCTCGTCGAGAACATCTACGGCTGGCCCGGTATCGGCGAGTACGCCTACCAGAGCGCGATCAACCTCGACCTGCCGGCGATCATGGGGGTGAGCATGTTCGTGGCGCTCGTCTACATCGTCATCAACCTGCTCGTCGATCTTGCCTACAGCCTCCTCGACCCGCGCATCGAGCTGCGGTGAGCATCACGAGCACGCTCGGCGTCGGCGCCCGCCCGGCCGGCAGCCCCGACAGCGGGTCGGCGGCCACCGAGGAGCGGCTCACCCGCTCCGACCGGGCGGCGCTGCGCCCGTCGTGGCGCCAACCGCTCGCCCTCACCGGCGGCGCGATCCTCCTTGGGTGGGTCGTGATCGCGATCTTTGCCCCGCTCATCGCCCCGCACCCGCCGAACTTGCAGTTCGCGGCCCCGTTCTCGCCGCCGTCGCGTCGGTACCTGTTCGGCACCGACGAGCTCGGCCGGGACGTGCTGAGCCGCGTCCTCTACGGGGCTCGGATCAGCCTCCCGCTCGGGGCGCTGCTCGTGCTCGTGGCGATGTCCATCGGATCGCTGCTCGGGGCGGCGGCCGGCTTCTTCGGCGGTGTCATAGACACCGTGATCATGCGCCTCGCAGACCTGTTCTTCGCCTTCCCGGGGATCATCCTGGCGATGGCCGTCGCAGCAGCGCTCGGACAAAGCCTCACCCATGCCGTGCTGGCGGTGATCGTCGTCTCCTGGCCGTCCTATGCCCGGCTGTCGCGCGGCCTCGTCCTCGGCGCCCGTCACTCCGAGTACGTCGCCTCGGCGCGCCTTTTCGGCTCCTCCGGCTGGCGGACGATGTGGTTCGAGCTGCGTCCCAACGTCGCCGGGCCGATCCTCGTCCTCGCCGCCCTCGACGTCGCCAACGCGATCCTGCTCCTCGCAGGACTTTCCTTCCTCGGCCTCGGCGCCCAGCCTCCCGCTGCAGAGTGGGGAGCGATGGTGTCAGAGGGCGCCAACAACTTCAGCTACTGGTGGATCGGCCTGTTCCCCGGCCTGGCGATCTCGACGGTGGTGCTCGCCTTCAACTTCGTCGGCGACGCCCTGCGCGACCTGCTCGACCCACGGACGGCGAGGATGCTCGGCAAGTGAGCCCCGACCTGCTCGCCATCGAGGAGCTGACCGTGCGCCTGCGCACCCGCCGCGGCATCCGCCGGGCCGTCGACGGCGTCTCCTTCGCCGTCGGCTCGGGCGAGATCGTCGGGCTCGCCGGTGAGTCCGGCAGCGGCAAAACGCTCACTGCTCTGGCGCTGCTCGGCCTGCTTCCCGGCGGCGCCCGGGTCAGCGGGCGGGTGATGTTCGAGGGCCGCGACCTCGTCGGGCTCGACCGCCGGCGGCTGCGCGAGCTTCGCGGCAGGGAGATCGCCCTCGTCTCGCAGGATCCGATGACAGCGCTGCACCCGCTTCTTCGCATCGACGTGCAGCTGACCGAGCACGTCCGCGCGCATCTCGGGCTTTCCAAGGCCGAGGCTGAGGCGCGCGCCGTCGAGCTGCTCGCCGCGGTCCGGATCCCCGGTCCGGCCGCTGCCCTCGGGGCCTACCCTCACCAGTTCTCCGGCGGGATGCGCCAGCGGATCGCTATCGCCGTGGCACTGGCGTGTGCCCCGAAGCTGCTCGTCGCCGACGAGCCGACGACCGCCCTCGACGTCACCGTGCAGGCGGGGATCCTGCGCCTCCTCGACAACCTGCGCCACGAGCACGGCTTCTCGGTGCTCATCATCACCCACGACCTCGGTGTGCTCTCGGCGGTGGCCGACCGCCTCGTCGTGCTCTACGGCGGGCGCGTCGTCGAGTCGGGGACGACGGGTGAGGTGCTCGCATCGCCACGCCATCCCTACACTCGCGGCCTGATGCGTGCCCTGCCGGGGGCGGTTGGCGCCGGGCAGGCGATGACGCCGATCGCCGGGTCGCCACCGACGCTCGACTCGATGCCGGGAGGATGCCACTTCCATCCGCGTTGCGACTGGGCGGTGGAGAGCTGTTTCACCGTCGTGCCGGCGCGGCGGGAGATCGGGGGCGGGCGAACGCTCGCCTGTGACGTCGACCCGTTGCGCAGGGAAGGGCCCGAGACCGCCGCCGCCGACCGCGACGGCGAGCCCGGGCTCGAGCCGGAGCTGCAACGATGAGAACCCTGGCTACCCCGGCCGTGGGGGCGACGAGCGCCGCGGCGCGCGTCGGCCCGGGGGGCGCGAGCCCGGCGCGCGTGGACCCGGCGCGCGTGGAGCCGGCGCGCGTGGACGGAGCGCTGCTCGAGCTCGACAAAATCGCCGTGACCTACCGCAGCCGCGGCCGCCCGCCGGTGCAAGCGGTGATCGGGGCGACCCTCTCGCTCGCCCCGGGGGAGATCGTCGGGCTCGTCGGCGAGTCGGGCTGCGGCAAGTCGACGCTCGGCCGGGCGGCGCTCGGCCTCGTCGCCCTCTCCGGCGGAACCGTGCGCTACGAGGGGCGGGACGTTCCGGCTCTCGGCTGGCGGGCGCGGCCCGACTGGCTGAGGAGCCTGCAGCTCGTCTTCCAAGATCCGTATGCATCGCTCAACCCCCGACGCCGCGTCGGGCGCCAGATCGCCGACGCCATCGCCCTTGGCACCGGATGCCGGCGCCCGGACGGGGACAGCGGTGCGGAGGTGGTCGCCGCGCTCGAGCGGGTGGGGCTCACCAGCCACGTCGCCACCCGCTTCCCGCACGAATTCTCCGGCGGGCAGTGCCAGCGGATCGCCATCGCGAGGGTCCTGGCGAGCGAGCCCCGTTGCATCGTCGCCGACGAGCCGATCAGCTCGCTCGACGTCTCGGCCCAGGCTCAGGTCGCCAACCTGCTCGCCGGCGTCGCCGCCGAGAGCGGTCTCGGGCTGCTGTTCGTCTCCCACGACCTTTCTGTCGTCCGCAAGATCGCCGACCGCACCGTCGTCATGTACCTGGGGCGCGTCGTCGAGGAGGGCCCGACCGCGCAATTGTGGTCGGCGCCCGCCCATCCCTACACGCGCTCGCTCATCGCCGCGGTCCCCGAGCCCGGCGTCACCGGCTTGCTCCCCGCCGAGATCGCCGGCGACGTCCCCGACCCCGCCCGGCCACCGCCGGGGTGCCGCTTCCATCCCCGCTGCCCGCTGGCTGTCGAGCGCTGCCGGGTCGACGAGCCCCCGGAGACGGCGCGCCCCGGCGGGGCGGCGCCTTCCGGCGAGCCGGCGCGCTCCGGGCGGGTTCGCTGCTGGCGCAGCGAAGAGGTCGTGGAGCTCGGCAAGGTCGGCGGGGCAAGCAGGGCCAGCAGTCCCGATGGCCTGCCCGACGGACTGGCCGGCGCGACGCAGTGAGCGGGAACGACGAGAGGAACGCCTCGATGCTCGGGGCAGAAGGCGACGCGGTCGGGAGGCTCGCCGTGCTCGGAGAGGAATTCTGGGGATGGCGCAGCCGCCAGACGCCTCGCACCCGCGACGACATCCCGCGCCGCGACCGGCCCTCCGGCTGGCTCCCGGCATGGTCTGCCGGCGACGTCTCGGGCTACCTCGTCACGCTGTCGGGCTTCGAGCAGCGGCTGGCGGCGATCGGCGGTGACCTGGCGCGATCGGCGCCGGTCGCCGATTACGTCGACGGTCGGCTGCTCGCCTCGGCGATCGCCCGCGCCCGCTTCGAGCTCGAGGTCCTCCCGCTCTGGCGCCGCGACCCGTGGTTCTACCTCGACCAGAGCATCGGGACGGTCTTCGACTCGTTGCTTCGCCCGCCGCCGTTCGGAGCCGGCCGGGTGGACGAGCTGCTCGGCCGGCTCGCGGCGATCCCGGCGACACTGGCGATCGCCGAGGAGAACCTCTCCGGCTCGCTCGCCGCCGAGCTCTGCGCCAGCGCGCTGGCGGTCGCTCCCGGCGCGCCGGGAGACCTCGAGACCGCGCTCGGCGCTCTCGTCGAGGTCGTCGAGCCGGCGGCGGCGGAGGCGTTGCAAAGCGCCGGCGCGGCGGCGGGACGCGCCCTCGACCGGTTCGCGAGGTGGTTGGCCGCCGCCGCACCCTCGGCCGACCCTCTCGGGGGCGCAGGCCGCGCGGTGCTCGAGCGCTGGCTCTACGAGGTCGCTCTGTTGCCCTACACGCCCGAGGAGCTGCTTGCCGCCGGCCGCCAGGAGTGGGACCGGGCCGTCGCCTTCGAGCTGTTCGAGCAGCACCGCGTCGCCGACGCCGGGTGGCCGGAGCTGCCGGCGAGCGCCGAGGCGCAGTGTAAGGCCGAGCGCGCGGGAGAGGCCGAGGTGCGAGCGTTCTACGTGAGCCAGCGGCTCCTCAGCCAGCCGGAGTGGCTGAGGCACTACACCAATCTCCCCCTCCCCGCCTGGCTGGCGCCCCTCCGCTGGCTCGGGGTGACCGACGATCTCACCGGCCCGGGGCGCCTCGGCGAGGACGGGGTGAGCTATGTCCCCGAGCCGACCCCGGCGCTGCCGTACTTCTACCGGGCCAACGCTGCCGACCCCCGTGCCGGGGTCATCCACGAGGGTGCCCATTACCAGCAGCTGGCTCTGTCGTGGGCGAACGAGCGTCCGGCTCGCCGACACTTCTACGACTCCTGCCCGAACGAGGGGATCGCCTTCTACAACGAGGAGCTGCTGACCCGGACGGGGCTGTTCGAAGACGCCCCGGTGAGTCAGCAGATTGTGTGCAACTTTCTCAGGCTGCGGGCGCTGCGCGTCGAGGTCGACCTGCGCATCGCCCTCGGCGAGTGGTCGATCGAGGAGGGGGCGGCCGTGCTCGCCCGGCGGGTGCCGATGGACCCCGAGACCGCCGGCGAGGAGGCAGCCTTCTTCGCCGCCACGCCAGCACAGGGATCGTCGTACCTGACCGGCAAGCTCCAGCTGTGGCGGCTGCTCGCCGACGCAGTGGGTCGCGCCGGAGAGGCCGGCGGGGCGGGGCGCGTGGCCGGCGACGGCGACGCTGGCGGCGGGATGTTCGACCTGCAGCGCTTCCACGACTCCGTCTGGCGCAACGGCAACGTGCCGTTCGCCCTGCAGCGACTCGACCTCCTCGGCGACGGCGCCGAGCTCGCACGCGTGGACGAGCTGCGGGCCGCGGCGGGAATCGCCGCCGGCCCGGTCCCCGGGCGCCCACCGGGCTGAGCAGCACCGGCTCGGCCGGCCGGGGAGTCAGGCCCTGAGGGCAGGAAGCACTCGCTTCCCGAGAAGGCGCACCGCGGCGACGGGATCGGGTCCGAGCGGCGGACCGAACGAGAGATGCTGAGCGCCGGCGCGCAGCAGCCCGGCGCAGCGGCTCGCGACCTGCTCCGGCGTTCCAGCGATGCCGAGCTGCAGCATCTCGTCGCTGATGAGCGCCCTGGCACCGGCGGCGTCGCCTGTAGCGAGCGCCTGGGCTGCCGGGCGGAATTGCTCCGGCTCGAGGCCCGCGCGGGCGAGCAGATACGGAGAGAACGCAGGACCGTAGAAGGCGAGCTTCTCGGCCAGCGGCGCCCGTGCCTCTGCAGGATCCTCGGCGACCGACACCCAGACGCAGGCAGGAACATCGACCTCGCCGGGATGACGTCTCGCCCGCTCGACCCCGGCGGCGACCTGGGCCGCAGCGACAGGAAAGTGCTCGGGCGGGAACAGGAGCGGGAGAGCGCCGTCGGCGAGCTCGCCGGCAAGGCCGAGCATGCGCGGGCTCATCGCGCCGAGATAGATCGGCACCCGCACTTCGGGCTTGGCGAGGAGCCGTGCCGCGGCAGACCACGAGCCCGAGTCGCGGACCGAGGCGGGCGCCTCGCCGTCGAGCAGCGCGCGGCAGGCGACGAGCGCCTCACGGGTCCGCCGCAAGGGGTTCTCCTGAGTGATGCCAGCCTGGAGCAGGAACTCCGAAGCGCCGGCGGCAAGACCGAGGAGAGCGCGCCCACTCGAGAGCTCCTGCAAGCTGGCGGCGTGCATCGCCAGCTCGGCAGGGTGTGCCGAGTAGGGGTTGAGCACCCCGACACCGAGCCGGATCGTCCTTGTGGCGACGGCCGCTGCGGCGAGCATCACCGGCGCCGAGCGGAGGAACAGGTCGTGGGAGACCCACAGCTGCTCGAAGCCGGACTCCTCGGCGGCGACGGCGAGCTCGACGAACCGGGAGACCGGTGTGTCGTTGTTGAGCCGGAGGCTGGCACGCGTCACCCTCGGCGTGGCCGGCGGGGAGCTCGGAGTGCTCACGGAGCGGCGCGATCGCCAGCGGCCTCGAGCTCGGCATCGGCCTCGACCTCGACGAGCAGTCGCTCCCCGACGAGGGCCGCCACGGTGAGGGTCGTGTTCGCTGGGGCGACGTCGCCGAGAAGCTCGAGATGTGCCCGCGCCGCGTCTCGCCAGTCGGCTGCAGGGGTGAGGAAGATCCTCGTGCGGATGATGTCCTCGCGGCGCCCGCCGAGGGCCTCGACGGCCGCGATCACTCGCCGCAGGCAGTCGAGGGTCTGCTCGTAGGTGCCGCCGTCCTGCGCGGCAGGCCGCGCCGTCGTCCCGCTGACGGCGATCCTGCTGCCGCGTCGTGCCGCACGGCGGTAGCCGGCGAGCCCCTCGAGCTCTCCCCCTTCCGAGTAGCGCTCGGGAGTGGCGGGCCGTGGCTCGGGCTCGGGCTGAGGCTGGGGCACCGGGCAACGGTACACGGGAGTGCTACAACGGCTGGCGTGACCGACGACAGCAGCCCCATCCACGATCCCGAGAAGATCGCTCGCGCATTCTTCGCCTGTGCACCGGCTCGCGAGTGGGCCGCGGTCGAGGCACTGCTCGAGGCCGGCGTGACGCGGACCGGCTCGGAAGGCTCGGTGATCACCGGTCGCGACGACTACCTCGCCTATCTTCGGGGCGCCCTGCCCGAACGCGCCCGCTACTCGAGCGAGGTGAAGCGGATCGCCGCCGCTGCCGACGGCTCCGCAGCGCTCGTCGAGCTCGACGAGCGGTTGGAGCTCGACGGGAAGGTGGAGGAGCTGCACGAGGTGATGGTGCTCGGAATCTCTCCCGGCGGCCGGATCGCCTCGATCACGGCCTACGAGCGGGCGGCGCGCCAGCAATAGCTAGGGCGGGAGGCCACGTCGAACAGCTACCGTCCGCGCCATCGGGTGACACGGCCCGACAGCGCTCGAGGAATGGGGAGGCCGATGGCTTTCGAGCGAATCCCCGTCGATGCCGACCCGATGGAGGGCGGGCCGTGCATGCGGCCTGCGCATCCCCGTCGCCACGGTCGTCGCGATGGATCGGCGACGGGATGAGTGCCGGCGAAATCGTCTCCGCCTTCCCCGAGCTCGAGCTCGCCGACATCGACGAGGCGTTGCGCTTCGCCGGCGAAGCCTTGCCGAAGACAACCAGGGAGGGTTGAGCGATGCGCTTCCTCGTCGACGAGTGCCTCTCGACCCAGGTTGCCGACCGGCTCGCTGCGGCCGACCATGACGCGGTCCACGTCTCTGCCTACGCGATGTCTCGCGCTCCCGACGACCAGGTGCTGTCACGCGCCCGTGACGAGCAGCGGGTGGTGCTCTCGCCCGACACCGACTTCGGCACCCTTCTCGCCGTCGGCGGAGGCGAGCTGCCGTCGGTAGTCCTGTACCGGCGCCACACCGGCCGCCGCCCGGACCAGCAGGCCGACGTGCTGCTGACCGGGCTGCCGGTGCTCGAGGGCGACCTCGCCGCCGGCGCGATCGCCGTTCTCGGCGACGCCGGCAACCGGATCCACCGCCTGCCGATCGAGCGCGGACCAGAACGGAGACCGGATCGCGGATCCGAGCGGGGACCCGGTCGCGGGCTTGAGCCGGGACCCGACGCCCGGGCAACACCCGGCAGCTCGGCGCAGCCGATCGAGACGCTGCGCTCCCGCTCGGCGAGGGCGCGGGCGCGGGCGCGGGCGCGGGCGGCCAGCATCGGCCGCTGAACGCCCGATCGGGCGTCCTGGCGCCAGCTGGGGGCGAGTGCGATGCGGCGCGGCAAGCGCCAGGCGAGCGCCAGGACAGGTGTGACCGGCATGACTTCGTGACGACAGATCGACCCTGAACGGCAACGTTCGTTGAGGACGGATTCGTCTCGGCAACAACGTTGAGGACGCGACGCCGCCAATCGAGGTGGTAGGACCGGGGGGCGGATGCTCCAGGCGATCGCGGTGACCCGGCGGGCCGCAGCACCTCGCTTCGCCGTCCCAGCAGGCTTCGCGCTGGCGAGCATCGTCCTCGGCGGCGAGCTGCTCA
>DAHUZG010000278.1 GCA_027306715.1 Acidimicrobiaceae bacterium | reverse complement strand
TGGCTGTTCACCTGGGAGAGCTCTGACGAGAGCTGTGACTCGAGCGCCGAAGCTGCCCGCTTGGAGGAGGCGAGCGCCTGCTCGACGAGGAGATCCGCGGCGCGCACGCGCCGAAGCGTCTGGTGGCGGACGCCGAGGCGGTGCTGGGCGTCGGTGAGCGCGGTGATCGTGCTCGTCACCCCGTTGGAGAAGGCTTCGAGGTAGGTCTGGCTCGTCGCCGCCGTCGCCGCGTTGCCACTGAGCAGAGCGGTAGCGCTGTCGCTGGCACCGCTCACGTAGGCGGCGATCGCCTGCCGGCGAAGCGCTGCGGCGTCGTGGCCGACCTGGGTCGAGGCGCGTGCCAGCGCTGCGGTGTCGGCGGTCATCGCCGCGCCGAGGGCCGCCACGCGCCCGCTCGCCTGGTCGTACTGCTCGGCGAGGACGCCGAGGCGAGCCTGGGTGGTGTCGATCGCGGCGGCGATCGCGCCAGCCCGCTGGCGCAGTCCGACGACCGACTCGGCGCCGGCGCCACCTGCAGAGACCGGCAGCAGCAGCGACGCGGCGACGACGGCGGAGGCGCAGGTGACAGCGAGCGCGCGCCTCGTGCTGCGATACCGGCTCGATAGGCGGCGGGGCCGGCCCGGTGCGAGGACCGTGGCGGGCTCCCGGACACGTCTCACAACGGGTCGGCAAGCTAGCCCGGCTCGTCTGATGACCGCAAGGATCGATCGCGTCGCCGGGCCGCCGTCCCGTGGGCTCTTCGCACCGTTGTGCTCGACGTCTACCGGGCTTTCGGCTGAGCTCGCAGGCGGTGACGAGCCACCGCGCACGCGAGTCCGTCACGAGACTGCAATGCAGTGGTCATCGGAGCTGCACCTGCTCGCCGCGTGCAAGCGACGAGCGGTGCCCCACACGATCGGTCCCGGTGCCGGTGCCGGCCCCGGTGCCGGCGCCCGAGCAGCGCCGTCTCGCAGGTCGCGGAGCGCTTGGCTACGGTCGCGGCTGTTCCGCCGTTCGACGGGTCCGTCTCGGCTGGCCGGCCGAGGAGCAGCTGAGGAGGACAGGTGAGCGAGCCGATAGCGAGATCCGACGAGACCGCGACCATCGGGGCTTCCGGCGACGCGGGTGGCGGGGAGCACCGGGTGGAGCACGACTCGATGGGGGAGGTGCGCGTCCCAGCCGCTGCGCTGTGGGGCGCCCAGACCCAGCGCGCCGTCGAGAACTTCCCGATCTCGGGTCAGCGCGTCGAGGCGGCTCTGATCAGGGCCTTGGCGATGATCAAGGGGGCGGCGGCAGGCGTCAACGCCGAGCTCGGCACCATCGCCCTCGACGCCGCCGCCGCCATCGGAGCGGCCGCCGACGCCGTCGCTGCCGGCGAGCACCTCGAGCAGTTCCCCGTCGACGTCTTCCAGACCGGCTCGGGGACCTCGACGAACATGAACATGAACGAGGTTCTCGCCCGCCTCGCCGGCGAGCAGCTCGGCCGGCGGGTGCAGCCGAACGACGAGGTCAACGCCGGCCAGTCCTCGAACGACACCTTCCCCTCGGCGATCCACCTCGCTGCCGCGATCGGGGTCGAGGGCGATCTGCGACCGAGCCTGCGCCACCTTGCAGAGACTCTCGAGGACAAGGCGTCGGAGCTGAGCGCTGTGGTGAAGTCCGGCCGCACGCACCTCATGGACGCCACGCCGGTCACCCTCGGACAGGAGCTCGGTGGGTACGCCGCAGCGGTGCGCCGCGGTGAGGAGCGGCTGGTGTCGAGCCTGGCAAGGGTGAGCGAGCTGCCGCTCGGCGGGACGGCGGTGGGCACCGGGCTCAATGCCCCGGCGGGACTGGCCGCCAAGGTGATCGGCAACCTCGCCGAGCGCACCGGCCTGCCCCTCTCCGAGGCGCGGGACCACTTCGAGGCCCAAGGCGCCCGCGATGCCCTCGTCGAGCTCTCCGGCATGCTGCGCACGATCGCGGTGTCGCTGTACAAGATCGCCAACGACCTGCGCTGGATGGCGTCAGGGCCGCGCTGCGGGCTGGCCGAGATCCACCTGCCCGACCTGCAGCCCGGCTCCTCGATCATGCCGGGCAAGGTCAACCCCGTCGTGCCCGAGGCCGTCTGCCAGGTCGTGGCCCAGGTCATCGGCAACGATGCCGCCGTCGCCTTCGGGGGGTCGGCCGGCAACTTCGAGCTCAACGTGATGCTCCCGGTGATCGGCCGCAACGTGCTCGAGTCGATCCGCCTCCTCGCCTCGGTGAGCCGCGCCCTCGCGGACAAGTGCGTGAGCGGGATCGTCGCCGACGAGGAGCGGTGCCGCACCTATGCGCTCTCCTCGCCGTCGATCGTGACGGCGCTCAACCCGAAGATCGGGTACGAGGCCGCAGCAAAGGTGGTCAAGATCGCCCTTGCGGAGAACAAGGACCTGAGGACCGTCGTCCTCGAGCAGGGACTCCTCGGCGAGGAGGAGGTCGACCGGGTGCTCGACGTGCTGGCGATGACCCGCGGCGGCCTCATCACCTGATCGCCTGCGGCGCGGCGGTAGCGTCGCGCAGTGCATCCGATCGAGCGCTTGCGGTTCGTCGCCCGGGCCGGCGCCGGGCATCCGGTCGAGCTGGCGTGCGAGGCTGCGGGAGCTCTCGGCGACCTGGCGCAGGATCGCCGCGCCCTGCTGGTCGCCTGCCGGCGCTTGCTCGCCAACCACCCCGAGTGCGGCCCGCTGTGGTGGCTCTGCGCCCGTTTGCTGGTGGCGAGCAACCCCCTCAGCGCTGCCGGCGAGGCCCAGCAGACCCTGCTGGAGGACAAGACGAGCGCCGAGCTCGCTGCCGCCCTTCCCTCGGGCGCCGTCGTCGTCTCGACCGCCTCCCCGACGACGGTCGAGGGTCTGGCGCTGCGGCCCGACCTCGAGGTCCGCCTCGTCGGGCGCCCGCCCGAGCTGGCGGCCGGCGTGCGCATGCTCGACGGCGAGGTCGCCGGCTACGGTCTGGCCGAGGCGGCCGACGCCTTGGAGAACGCCACGGTCGTGCTCGTCGAGGCGCTCGCCGCGGCGCCGGCCGGCCTCCTCGCTGCGCCCGGGAGCGGGGAGCTGGCCCGCCTTGCCGACGCCGCCGGGCCGCCGTGCTGGGTCGTCGTGCCGGCAGGGCGGATCCTGCCGCCAGTGCTGTTCACGTGCGCCGCCGAGCGGGCGCTCGACACCGGGTCTGCCGACCTGCTCGCCGTCGAGCTCTTGACGGCAGTCATCGGGCCTGAGGGGCTGTCCGCTCCGGCGGCGCTGCAGCTGCCGGAGTGCCCGTCGGTCCACGAGCTGACGGGCGTCGCCCGCTGACCCCCGGCGCGCCGGAGCCCGGAACCGCGCGGGCTCCGGGCTCCCGTCTGAGGCCCCTTTGCCGAGCTCGCCCCCAGGCGTAGCAAGGCGGGGTCAGCGTGGCAGGATCAGCTGAGCGGGCCCATGCCCTCGTAGGTAGGACCGGTCAGGGTGTTGGCGGCGAAGCTGTAGGTCGCCGTCCAGAGGTTCTTGTCGGCGCCCTCCCAGGCGAGGTAGATCGACCCGGTCTTGGTGTCACCGGTTGCGGTCGCCGCGGGCTGCGAGCCGATCGGGCCCATCCCGTCGTAGGTGTAGCCGATCCAGGCCGACCCGTTCCAGTACGCCTGCCAGATGGCGCCGTCCATGCCCTGCCAGTAGAGGTACTGCTGGCCGCTCGGCATCACCGCCACGGTCGGGGCCGATCCGGTGTTGCCGGTCCAGGTGCCGAGGTCGATCGGCCCGGTCCAGGTCTTGGCGGCGGCGTTGTACCAGCCCTCCCAGACGTGGGTGTTGTTGCCGGTCCCCTGCCAGAAGACGTAGACGTTCCCGGCGCTGTCGGAGCCGGCGACGGGCGCCGAGCCGAGCGGGCCGAAGCCGCGGAAGGTCGGGCCGCTCCAGGAGGTGCCGTCATAGGTGGCTTCCCAGAGGTTGTTGTCGTTACCCTTCCAGAAGACCGCCAGGCTGTTGGCGCCGGTCGCTGTCACCGTTGGCTGGGAGCCGAGCGGTCCCATGTTCGGGACGAGCGTCGGGCCGCTCCACGCGGTGCCGGTGTAGTCGGCCATCCACAGGTTGTTGTCGCTCCCCTGCCAGAACACGTACGGGTTGCCGTTGAGGATCGCCGCCGAAGGCTGGGAGCCGAGCGGGCCGAAGCCGACCTGGGTGGGCCCGCTCCAGGTGCCGCTGGTGCTGGTGGCCTGCCAGAGCTGGCCGTTGGCGCCCTTCCAGAAGGCGTACTCCTTGCCCGTGGTGGGGTCGGCCGCGAGCGCCACCGACGTCTGCGTGGGTGGCGCTGGTGCCGTCGACGTGGAGGTGCTGCCCGAGGTCGTCGCCCCAGCGGGCGCCGCAGCGCCTACCGCAGCAAGCACCCCGGCGATGCCGAGCGTTGCTGCAGCGGATGCCGCGAAAAGCCGTTTGCCGTGCATTGCTGGTCTCCTTAGCCTAGACGAGAAGTCACGAGCAGATTCCGCGGATGCGGCGGCAGCGTACGTGTGGTACGCGTAGGCGGATCGCCCGCCGGGGCTTCAAACTCATGACTCATGAGAACTTATTGCCCGGCAGGATGTGTTCCAACCTCATTTCACAGTACCCGAACAAGCTGGTCACAGCCCGCCAACCGGATGTAACGGAGGCGTCGTCAGGAGGCGTCGTCAGGAGGAGCATCGAGCGCGGTTCACCTGGGCCGCCGGGAGCGACGACTACCCTGGGCCGGTGCTTCGCATCGCTGGGTGGCGGCGCGGCCGCCTCGAGGCGCTCCCGCGTCGTGCCGACTCGTGAGGGCCGCCTGTCGAGGGGTCGATCTCG
>DAHUZG010000276.1 GCA_027306715.1 Acidimicrobiaceae bacterium | reverse complement strand
CTCGCGCCGCGCCGCCCGCTCCTCACCGCTCGAGCGCCTGCTGGCGGCGAAGGAGGTGGTGATCGCCTGCGGACCCGGCGGGGTCGGCAAGACGACGACGGCGGCCGCCCTCGCCGCCACGGCCGCCGTCCGGAGCGACGGACGCGTCCTCGTGCTGACCGTCGACCCGGCTCGCCGTCTCGCCGAGGCGCTCGGCGCGGGTGGCATCGGCAACGCCGCCGTGCGTGTCGGCGACGAGGCGTTCGCGCCAGCCGGCGTTCGCCCGAAGGGACAGCTCTGGGCGGCGATGCTCGACACCCGTCAGTCCTGGGACGCCCTCGTCCGCCGTCACAGCCCCGACCCGGAGACCGAGCGGCGGATCCTCGCCAACCCCCTTTACCAGAACATCGCCGGCCGCTTCTCGCAGAGCCACGAGTACATCGCGATGGAACGTCTCTACGAGATCCGCGCCGAGGGGCGCTACGACCTCGTCGTCGTGGACACCCCGCCGAGCCGCCGGGCGCTCGACTTCCTCGACGCTCCCGAGCGGATGGCCGACTTCTTCTCCTCGAGGCTGCTGCGCTGGCTCATCGTCCCCTACCGCTCCCGCCTCGTGAACCTCGCCTCGCGGCCGTTCTACCAGGTCGCCGACCGGATCCTCGGAACTCAGTTCCTCGAGGACATCTCCGAGTTCTTCCTTCTTTTCCAGACGATGTACGAGGGCTTCGTCGCCCGCGCCCGGGCGGTCTCGGCACTGCTCAGAGAACCGAGCACCACCTTCATGGTTGTCACCACCCTCGAGTCGGCTCCGGTGGCAGAGGCACAGCGCTTGGTCGACGCCTTGCGCCGCCGCCGGCTCCATCTCGGCCTGCTCGTGGCGAACAAGGCGCTCCCCGAGTGGCTCGCCGACCCCGGGACGGCCGCCGTCGCCGAGCGCTTGCGCGATTCGGCGGAGACAGCGGCAGCCCGCCTGCTGGCGCGGCGCCCGCTCGAGCTGGCGGACCGGACGCTTGCCACCGAGGCGGAGCTGGCGCGGGTGCTCGACGAGATCGGAGAGAGCTTCCTGCGCTTCGGCCACGTCGCCCAACGAGAGGGCGAGCTGCTGGCGGCGCTCGCCGCCGACCACGACGTGACGGCGACGGTGCCGAACCTCGCCCGCGACGTGACCGATCTGGCGTCACTGCTCGAGCTCGGCAGTCACGTCTTCGGCGGCCGCTCTGCCGAGCCCCCCGAGCCCCCCGAGCGCTTCGAAGGCTCGAGCCGCTCCAAGCGCTCCGAGCCCGCGGAGACGGCCGCCGCCGGTTCGCCGAGCGCGCCACCAGCGCGTTCGGTGGAGGACTGAACGTGCTCGACTACCACGTGCATCTCTGGCCCCACGCCGAGCGTGCCGAGGCGGCGGGCCAGAGGCTCGATCGCCTCGCCCGCTACTGCGAGCTGGCGGCAGAGCGCGGAGTGGCGGAGATCGCCGTGACCGAGCACCTCTTTCGCTTCACCGCCGCCCGCTCACTGGTCGACCACGTGCGCGCCGAGGACGGTGACCCGCCAGCCCAGGCGAGCATCGACGCCTATTTCGCCCACCACACCAGTGCCGACCTCGACGCCTACGTCGAGGCGCTGCTCGCCGCCAAGCAGGCGGGTCTGCCGCTTGTTCTCGGGCTCGAGGTCGACCACTACCGCGGGCACATGGACGAGGTGGCGGAGCTGCTCGCCGGCTACCCCTTCGACGTGCTGCTGGGCTCGGTGCACTGGATCGGCGGGTGGATGTTCGACGTCCTCGAGGACCCCGTGCAGGCGGGGGAGTGGGACCACCGAGGCGTCGAGTCGGCCTGGCGCAGCTATACCGAGGCGCTCGAGGAGCTCGCCTCGAGCCGCACCTGTGACGTGCTCGCCCACCCCGACCTCGCCAAGGTCACCGGCCGCCGCCCGGACCCGGGGCTGCGCTCGGAGCTCGAGGAGCGGATGGCCCTCGCCGCGGCCGCTTCGGGAATGGCCGCCGAGCTCTCCTCGGCAGGCTGGCGCAAACCAGCCGGCGAGCAGTACCCCTCGGCAAGCCTGCTCGGGCGCTTCGCTGCCCAAGGCGTGGCGCTGACTACGGCTTCGGACACCCACGGCCCCGACCATCTCGGCGAGCGCTCGGCCGAGCTCGCGGTGCTCGCCGAGGCGGCCGGATACCGCAGCTTGCGTGCCTTTTCGGCCAGGCAGGGGCGCGAGGTGTCGCTGCGACAGATAACCCCCGCCCATCGCCCCGCGCCCGACCGCGCGCCTTCGGCCGACGGCGCGCCTTCGGACGACGACCAGTTGGCCGATGGCGCGCCTTCAGATGACGACCCGCCGGGCCAGTGCCGGGCCGAGGTCCAGTCGTGACCTCACCGGCCGAGCTCGCCCGGCGCTATACCGGCCTCGACCTCGGGGCCCGCAAGCATCTCGAGCGCTTGATGGCGAACTGGGGCCTGCTCGCTGACCTGTCGTTCTCCGACCTCCTCCTCTACGTCCCGCTCGACGAGCATTCGCTTGCCGTGGCCCCTGGCGGCCTACCGGCCGGGGCGGCCCCCGAGCTCACCGCAGGCGAGGCGCTCGACGGCGGCGCGGCACTCGAGATCGTCGCCGGCGAAGGGCAGCTTGCCGGCGTCTCGGAGAGCCTCGCCCCTCCTCCCTCACCGCCGCCGCCGGCGAGCCACCCCCTCGCGGTGAGCGAGCCGCAGGTGCGCGGGCTTCACTTCGTCGTCCTCGGCCAGGTGCGACCCTCGACCAGCCCGACGCTGTTCCCCCTCGACCTCGTCGGCCAGGTGCTCTCGGCGAGAGAGCTACCGGTTGTGACCGAGTGCTGGTGGCGGGGGACGGTGACCGCCGGCGAGCGGCCGAGTGAGGAGGGGACGGTGCGCGTCCAGTGCGCCCCGGTGCGGTGGTCCGACGACGTGGTCGCCGTCCTGGCCCGGTTGTGGTCGCCGACCGTCGCCCGCCGGACCGGCGGCCTCGAGCGCGTCTACGTTCAGCTCTTCCAGCGGCTCGTGCTGATGGTCTCGACCGGCCACTTCCCGTTCCTCTCCGACGAGGCGGCGATCGAGGAGTCGCCGCGTGTCGGCGATGGCGTCGTCGTCCTCGACGCCGAGCAGCGGATCAGCTTCGCCTCGCCGAACGCGGTCAATGCGCTCCACCGGATGGGCATCTCACAGGCGATCGTCGGCTCCAGCCTCACGGCGCTCGGGCTCGACCTCGAGGCAGTGGAGCTGGCGCTCACCAACCGCCTGCCGGTCGACGAGGAGGTCGAGCGAAGGCCCGACGTCATCGTCATCGTCCGCGTCATCCCGCTCGTCGAGGAGGGCGCCGTCACCGGGGCGGCGGTTCTCGTGCGCGACGTCACCGACTTGCGCCGGCGGGACCGGCTGCTGCTCTCGAAAGACGCCGCCATCCGCGAGGTTCACCATCGGGTGAAGAACAACCTGCAGACGATCTCGTCGCTGTTGCGCCTCCAATCGCGTCGCCTCGACGACCCGTCGGCGCGGGCCGCGCTCGGCGAAGCCGAGAGGAGGATCCAGGCGATCGCCCTCGTTCACGAGATCCTCGCCCGCGAGCCCGGCGAGCAGGTCCCGTTCGGCGAGATCGTGCCGGCGCTCGTCAACCTCGCCCGTGACGCCTCGGTCGGCGGCCGCGCCGTCGTGGTCGAGGTGCTCGGCGATCCGGGCGAGCTACCTGCCGACGTCGCGACGCCACTTGCCGTCGTGCTCGCCGAGCTGTTGCAGAACGCTGTCGAGCACGCCTTCAGCGCCGCGGGGCCTTCAGGGGCGGCATCACCTGTGGCCGGGGCTGGCGGTCAGCCGCACGTCGCTCTCGGGTTCTCGGTCTTTGCCGGCCGGCTCGAGGTGGAGGTGGTTGACAACGGGCGGGGCTTCCCTGACGGGTTCGACCTCGATCGCACGAACAGCCTCGGGCTCGCCATCGTTCGTGACCTCGTCCGCAGCCAGCTGGAAGGGTCGATCACGATCACCAACGACCGGGGCGCCGTCGTGGTTCTCTCGATTCCTCTCTCGACACCGGTGAGCGCGTCAGGAGCCTGACCGAGTCGCCGGCGCTGGCGTAAAGCCTCCTGTCAGAAGCGCCGGCTCAGGGGCGCAGGGCGCAAAGCCTCAGGGCCTCAGGGCCTCAGGGCCTCAGAGGCGCAAGGGCTCAGGGGGGAGGCGTGCCGGGAGGGCGGGCGGACCCGGTCATCAGGGCCGCGGCCGCAGGCGCGGCTCACGAGGCGCGGCGGTGGCGCGCCAGCCAGGCCTTGCGTAGCTTCCGGCGCTCCTCCTCGGAGGTGCACCCCCAGACGCCCGACTCCTGGTTGGTCGCGAGGGCGAACTCGAGGCACTCCGCCTGCGCTTCGCACACCGAGCAGACGGCCTTGGCGGCTTCGATCTGGTCGACGGCCGGCCCGGTGGTGCCGATCGGAAAGAACAGGTCAGGGTCCGTGTCCCGGCAGGAGGCTCGCCCCCGCCAGTCGTCGCTGTCCCACTCCACCGATCGGTTCCAGCTGAGGGCCACCTTGACCTCCTCGTCATGCTCACCGCCGCGGCGAACTTGTGCAAGTCTGCACAAGACGCGCCACCCTCCGCGCCGTTCCGGCAAAGGGGCCCGAAGGAAGGCCCGGACCGACCCTTGCTGGTGGCGAAAGATGTTACGCCACTGTTGCGTGCGCCGCAAGGACCTCACTTCTTTCGATGTCCGGCCGCTCGCGCCGAAGGCCGCTCCACGAGGGCACAAGGTGACCGCCTTCACGGGGCGGTGGCTTGTAGTCTCCTGCTCCCCGGCGGCGAGGCCGGGGCCCGAGTGGGAGCCGTAGACGTGCTGTTCCCGACAATCGACTTTGCAATCTTTTTCGGGATCGTGTTCGTGCTGAACTGGCTCACTCGCCCGTTCCCTCGTCTCTGGAAGCTCTGCATCCTCGGCGCCAGCTACGTCTTCTACGGCTGGTGGGACTGGCGGTTCGTCTTCCTCCTGGCAGGCTCGACGGTCCTGACGACCCTCGGCGCGATCCTCGTCGAGAGGGGTCGGGACGACCGGGGGCGGCGGATCGCGCTCGTCGTGACCCTCGTCGCCGAGCTCGGCCTGCTGGCGTGGTTCAAGTACGCCGGCTTCTTCACCGTGAGCGTCGACAATGCCCTTCACAAGATCGGCGTGCACGGGATCCCGGTGCCGATCCTGCAGGTCACGCTCCCTGTCGGGATCTCGTTCTTCACCTTCATGGGCCTGTCCTACGTGATCGACGTCTACCGAGGGTTGCTGCGCACCGCCTCGCCGCTCGACGTCGCCGTCTTCGTCGCCTTCTTCCCGCACCTCGTCGCCGGTCCGATCGTGCGCGGCTCGGACCTGCTGCCGCAGATCCACCGTGCCCCGGAGCGAGACCCGCGCCGGATCGACCTGCCACGCGCGGCGTACCTCATCTGGGCCGGGCTGTTCAAGAAGGTCGTGATCTCGAGCTACGTGTCGTCGGCGATCGTCGATCCGGTGTTCAACACCCCGAGGGTCCACTCCGCCCCCGAGATCCTGCTTGCCGCCTACGGCTATGCGGTCCAGATCTACTGCGACTTCAGCGGCTACACCGACATCGCGATCGGATGCGCGATGCTGCTCGGCTTCGCCTTCCCGCAGAACTTCGACGCCCCCTATACGGCGCGCTCGCTGCAGGACTTCTGGCGTCGCTGGCACATCACCCTCTCGTTCTGGCTGCGCGACTACCTCTACATCCCGCTCGGCGGATCGCGTGGGTCTCGCCCCCAGCTGTACCGGAACCTCATGATCACGATGGTCCTCGGCGGCCTCTGGCACGGCGCGGCGTGGACCTTCGTCTGCTGGGGAGCCCTGCACGGGACGGGTCAGTGCGTCGGCCACGCACGTCGGGAACGGCGGCTGGCCAGGGGCCTCCCGGCCCAGCCCGAGCATCGACTGGCGATCGCCTGGCAACGCTTCGCCACGTTCAACCTCGTCTGTCTCGGCTGGATCTTCTTTCGCGCCAACACGATCAACGACGCCTTCAGCCTCATCGGGCGGCTGTTCACGACCTGGGGGCAGCCGGCTCCTGACGTGCGGCTGCCGGTGGTGGCCGCGATCGTCGGCGCTCTCGCGCTCCAGTACCTGCCGCGCAGCCTGCCCCGCCGCGCCGAGGACGCCTTCGCCCGGCTCGGCACCTTCGCCAAGAGCGGCGTGCTGGCGCTCGGGCTGCTCGTCATCACCACGCTCGGGCCGCCAGGTGTCGCGCCCTTCATCTACTACCGCTTCTGATCCGGGCTCTCGTTGTCCGCCCGACGCCCCCCGACCCCACGGCGCGCTGCTGACCCGCGCCGCTCCGCGACCGTGCCGGCACGTACAAGGACTGCCGGCGGGCGGCGTGGCGCGGCGACCGCGCCGTCGCGCCGCCCCTCGGCCGCGCGAGCAGCGGCGCCGCGCCGTCCAGGCGGGCCGCCCCGCCGCGTCGCCGACAAGGCGCCACGTCTTGCCCCTGCGGGCACGATCCTCGCTGTGGGTCTCCTCTGCTTCCTCCTCTGGCTGCTCTTGGACGCCCGCCA
>DAHUZG010000257.1 GCA_027306715.1 Acidimicrobiaceae bacterium | reverse complement strand
CTCGGACAGATACCGGTCCGTCTCCTCGAGGAGCTCTTGACGTCGCAACTCGGCGCGGACAGCGTCTTGCAGGAGCTCTGAGGCAGGGAGCTGCCGATCTTTGACGGCGCGGTACAGCTCGTCCGGGAGATACACCTGCATCCGCGGCATACGTCTAACTATACGCCTGCCTGTCGCCTCCGGCGACGCTGGCCCCAAGATCTCTGGCCGTGAGGGCAGCCGGGTCCGTGGTGACGAGCCGAGTCCGCCGGCGACCATCAGGACTGATGCTGACAAGCACCGGCGGCCGGAACAAGGCCGCACGTCTTTGACGCCGCACCGGCTGGGGAGGAATACGCTCCGGACGCCATGCGCAGCTCCGCCGTCGCCGACTCCGGGCGCGTGATGCCGTCTTCTCCACCGACGGGTTGGTCGAGGTGCGCGGCCAGTCGCTCGACGAGGGTCTCGACCGTCTCCGGCGCGTCGCGGCCGATGCCCGGGACGGAGATCGAGTCCTTGAGCGCCGAGGTGGCCCGAGCAGTCTCCGTCGGCCCCCGCCAGGACGATCTCACGCTGCTCTCCCTGAGAGTCATCTGAGGATCGGTGAGCCTCTACGTCGCAACGGCCTGCTTCCCCCTCGTCTTTGTCGCCGAGCTTCCGGACAAGACGATGTTCGCCAGCCTCGTCCTGGCGACAAAGGGCAGACCGCTCCAGGTCTGGATCGGGGCGACGGGCGCCTTTGTCGTCCACGTGGCGATCGCGGTCAGCCTCGGCGCCGTCCTCTTCCACCTCCTCCCGCACCAGGCCCTGGACAGCGTCGTCGCTGCGCTCTTCTTGCTCGGAGCGGTCTACGCCTGGCACGAGAGCAACGAGGCCGGCGAGGAGCGCTCCCTTCGCCAGCCGGGCAGCGCCAACGTGGTTCTCACCGCTTTTGTCGTCATCTTCCTTGCCGAATGGGGCGATCTCACCCAGATCCTCACGGCCAATCTGGCGGCCAGGTACCACGACCCGCTCGGTGTCGGCGTCGGCTCGCTGCTCGCGCTGTGCTGCGTCGCAGCGATCGCCGTCACCGGCGGCCAGCGACTGACCAGGCTGGTCCCGATCTCGACTGTGCGGCGCGTGACCGCTGTCGTGCTGCTCGCTTTGGCCGGCTACAGCGCCTGGTCAGCGGCGCGGTGACAGCTCGTCGGGGCTGATATCTTCTCGGCGTCTCGCGGCCCGCGTCACCAAGCCGTGAAGGGGGAACGACGTTGGTGATTGCGCCGCCGGAGGGCGACGAGCGACCAAGAGAGAGCACGGGGGAGCTTGAGCCGCCGCGCAGCCAGCCGTCCGGCTCCGTCGCCCGCCGCCGGGCGCCGGGCCGTCTCAGCGTCGTCGTGCTGCTCGCCGGGCTGGCCGTGACCGCAGCGCTCACCACGGCCTCGCGACTCAATTACCTGCACAACGAGCAGCGGCTGACGACGCTTCAGACCAAGCTCACGGCCTCCGCGCTCGACGTCGCCCCCGTCGACGTGGAGCGCCGCCTCAGCCCGGCGGCGGTCGCCGCCGCCGAGGCAGACGACCCGGTCGCCACCTTCGAGCGCTACATCTCGCCCTCGATGAGCCCGGGCGGCCCGTTCGTCGTCGCCACGCTCGTCAAGCTGCACGGCACGACGCCCGATGTGCTCGTCGTCAAGCACACGGCCCCGCTCATCAGCCCCTCCGCGGCGCAGACGAACGCCCTCATCGAAGGCGCTGCCAAGTCGTCCGCGCTCGAGACGATGCGCCTCGTCGGGCACGGGCAGCAGCGCCTTGCCTACGCCGTCTCGGCGCACGGCCCGTCCGGCAGCTTCGTCGCCTCGGCGGCGCAGGCCCTGCCGACCGACCGCCTGGTGAGCGTCCCGCCGAGCTCGCCCTTCTCCGGCTTGAACGTCGCCATCTACTTCGGCAAGCGCACCGATCCGGCCTCGCTCATCGAGGCCACCACCAGCCACCTGCCGATCAGCGGCACCGTGGCAACCACCGAGGTCCCGTTCGGCAACAACGTCTTGACCCTCGTCATCTCGCCCAGGGGCCCGCTCGCCGGTACCTGGTCAGAGGCGGTCGCCTGGGGCATCCTCGGCGTCGGGGTGCTCTTCAGCCTGGCGATCGCCACGATGACCGAGCGGCTGGTTCGCCGGCGGCTCTTTGCCGAGGTGCTCGCCGGCGAGAACCGCCGCCTCTACGTCGAGCAGCGCAACGTCGCCCAGACCCTGCAGCGCTCGCTATTGCCCCGGAGCCTTCCGAAGCGCCCCGAGGTCGAGCTGGCGGTGCGCTACCTGCCCGGCACCGCCGGCATCGACGTCGGCGGGGACTGGTACGACGTGATCGAGATCGACGAGCGGCGCATCTTCTTCAGCTTCGGCGACGTCGCCGGGCGCGGCCT
>DAHUZG010000252.1 GCA_027306715.1 Acidimicrobiaceae bacterium | reverse complement strand
CGGCGGGGTCGAAGCCGGGGCCGTTGCGCAGGTCCGCCAGGAACCCGTCGCCGTCGGTCGAGTGGGCGGAGATCCCGCTGCCGTCAAAGACGAGGGTGTTCGCCGCGCCGAGGCGCTCGACCTCGGGCGAGCGGCGGTCGGCGAGCTCGGCGGCGAGCGCCTTGTGCGGCATCGTCACCGCCAGCCCGCGAAACGACAGCGCGCCGGCGCCGAGGATCGCCTGTCGCGCTGCGGGCGGGGCGACCTCGAGGGCGACGAAGGCCCAGTCGAGGTCGAGCTCGGCGAAGGCTGCGTTGTGGATCGCCGGCGAGCGGGAGTGCCGCACCGGGTCGCCGACGACGGCGACGAGCTCGGTCCCGGTCCCCGGCCAGGCCGAAGCCGGGCGCGCCGGGCCGGCGTCGCCTCTCAGCGCTCGCCCACCCAGACGGTCTTCACGTTGCAGAACGCCCGGATCCCCTGCTCCCAGAGCTCGCGGCCGTAGCCGGAGGTCTTCACCCCGCCGAAGGGCAGCTCGGGATAGGAGGTCGTCATCCCGTTGATGAAGACCATCCCCGCCTCGAGGTCGCGCACGAACCGGGCGCGCTCGGCCTCGTCGTCGGTCCAGGCGTTCGAGCCGAGCCCGAACTCGGTGGCGTTGGCGATCTCGATCGCCTCGTCGATGCCGCTCGCCCTGAACAGCAGGGCCACCGGGCCGAACAGCTCCTCGGTGTAGACGCGCATCTCCGGGGTGATGCCGGTGATCACCGTCGGCGGGTAGAACCAGCCCGGCCCCGGCAGCCGCTCGCCGCCGCAGAGGACCTTGGCGCCCTTGTCGACGGCGTCGGCGACGAGCTCCTCGATGTCGGCGCGACCCTGCTCGGTGGCGATCGGGCCGACGTCGGTCGACTCGTCGAAGGGGTCGCCGACGCGAAGCGCCGACATCGTCTCGACGAAGCGGCGCTCGAACTCTGCTGCGACCGTCTCCTCGACGATGAAGCGCTTGGCGGCGATGCAGGACTGCCCGTTGTTCTGCACCCGAGCGGTCGTGGCGACCGAGGCGGCGCGGTCGAGGTCGGCGCTCGCCATGACGATGAACGGGTCCGAGCCGCCGAGCTCGAGGACGCTCGGCTTGATGCAGTCGCCGGCGACTGCGCCGACCGCCGAGCCCGCCGGGCCGGACCCGGTGAGGGTGACCGCTGCCACACGGCGGTCCCGGATCACCGCCTCGACCCGTGCCGAGCCGATCAGAAGCGTCTGGAACGAGCCGGCGGGGAAGCCGGCGCGTTCGAACAGCTCGCCGAGGTAAAGCGCCGTCTGGGGGACGTTGGAAGCGTGCTTCAAGAGCCCGACGTTGCCCGCCATGAGCGCCGGGGCGGCAAAGCGCATCGCCTGCCAGAGCGGGAAGTTCCACGGCATCACCGCCAGCACGACCCCGAGCGGCTGGTAGACGGCGTAGGCGGCGGTCGCCCCGACAGCGGCGGCGTCGGCGGGCTCGTCGGCAAGCAGCGACTCGGCGTGCTCGGCGTAGAAGCGACAGCCCTTGGCGCACTTGGCGACCTCGGCACGCGCCGAGGTGATCGTCTTGCCCATCTCGGTCGTCATGAGGTGGGCGAGCGACTCCTGCTCCTCGTCGAGGATCTCGCCAGCCCGGCGCATCCAGCCGGCCCGTTCGGAGAAGCTGGTCCTGCGCAGTCGCGAGGACACCTGCGAGGCTGCCTCGACGCGGTGGTCGAGCTCCTCGTCGGAGATCTCCGCGAACTCCTTCAGCACCTCGCCTGTCGCCGGGTTCGTCGTCGCTATCGCCATCTTCGCCTCCGTCTCGCCGCCTTCCGCAGCGCGGCCGACCGGGCCACGCTAGCTACTCGGCGCAGGCGGGGCGGGCTCGACGACTGGCCGCCGGGCGACCATTTGACAAGTAGTAAACTCTATGTATAGCTGTATAGTCATGATCGGGCGGCGGCCTGAGGGAGCCGGGGAGGAACGCCGCGGCGCGGGTCGTGACCGCGCCCTCGGTCGGTTGCGGGTGCTCGCGCTCCTCACGCTCGTCGCCACCTACAGCCTCGTCGTGCTCGGGAGCACCGTACGCGTCACCGAGTCCGGCATGGGATGTCGGGGGTGGCCCCTCTGCTCGGGGCAGATCGGTGCGATCGACCGCTTCCACGCGCTGCTCGAGCAGTCCCACCGCTATCTCGTGGTCCTCGTCACCCTCCTCGTCATCGGCCTTGCCGTGCTCGCCCGCAGGACGGGTGAGCGGGCGCGCCACGTGCGCCGGCCGTCGCTTCTCGGCGTCGGGACCATCGCCGTGCAGATCGTCCTCGGAGCGATCACCGTCGTCACCGACAACGCGCCGGTCACCGTGGCGCTGCATCTCGCAGTCGGGCTGTGCTTCCTCGGCGTCGTCACCGTGACGGCCGTGGCGTCCTTCGCCGACCCCGAGCGGCCGTGGTCGGCGCTTGTCGCCGCCGGCCGCCTCGGCTGCGCGGCGGTCGCCGGGCTGTTCCTCGTAATTGTCAGCGGATCGCTCGTGGTCGACGGCGGCGCCGAGGGGGCGTGCGCCTCGTGGCCGGTCTGTCTCGGGAGCCGAGCAGCCGGCGGCCTTGTCGCGCTGCAGCTCGTCCATCGCTCGGTCGTGCTCGTCGGCGCTGGGCTCGTCGTCGTCTACCTCCTCTCGGTGCTCGGCGAGCACGGCCGAGGCTCCTTGCTCCGACGCCTAGCGGTGGCGGCCCTCGCCTTGCTCGCCCTGCAGGTCGGGGTCGGCGCCCTCGACGCCGTGCTCCGGGCCCCCGAGGCCCTGGCCGATCTCCATCTCGCGCTCGCCGGAGCGCTCTTCGCGACCCTCGTGGCGGTGGCAGCGATCGCCGACCGGCGCCGGACCACGCCCTCCCGGGCCCGCCAGCGCCTCGGGTGGCCGTCCTCCCGCGACGCGCGGCGGGAGCGGGTCTTGACCCGGACAGGCTGAGAGCAGGCCGGTCCGCGGTGCGAGCCGGTGACCCGCTGCGACAGGCGCGCCGGCTGCTCTGCCAGGTGCCGGCAGCCAAGGCGCCACAGTGAGCCTGCAGGTCGTGCTCACGGCGGCTCCGAGCGACCCGCTGGCGCTGTTCGCCGACGCCTTTGAAGCCGTCGTCCTCGTTTTGTACTGCCTCGGGGCCCGACGCATCAGGCACCGGGCGGCGCGCCGGCCGGCGCACCGATCGCGGCGCTGGCCGGGCTGGAGCACCGCCGGATTCGTCCTCGGGGTCGCCGCCCTCTGGGTCGCCGTCGGCTCGGGTCTTGCGGCCTACGACGACGTCGACCCCACCGCGCACGTCGTCCAGCACGTGCTGCTCATGATGGTCGCTCCGCCGCTGCTCGCCCTCGGCGAACCGGTCACGCTGGCGATCCAGGCCACCGGCCGGCCCCTCCAGCTGCGA
>DAHUZG010000250.1 GCA_027306715.1 Acidimicrobiaceae bacterium | reverse complement strand
ACAAGTGTAAACTCACGCCAGCATTCATAGGACCTACAAGCCGCTATGATCCCATCATACATGACTACGCTTATGCCTCGAGCGAAGCATGTTCGCCCTGATCGAGAGCGTGAGATCCCCACGGGGCCGGCCGGGCGGGGGGAACTTCGGACTAGAGCGGTTGGTCGGGACTCCGGTCGCCCGCTCAGCCGAGCCCCGATCCCTCGGCGTACTGGCCGTCCCACTCGCGGCGCGCCGAGCTGAGCACGCCGAGCTCGAGCGAGACGGCGAAGGTCTTCTCGAACAGCTCCTGCTTCCGCCGGACCATCCACGCCTCGAGCTCGGCCTCGCCTCGGGCGTGCACGACAAGGGTCATCTCCCCCTGCCGCAGGCCGACCTCGATCGAGTCGACGACCGAGGTGTGGGTGGCGTCAAGGGCGTCGGCGATGCGCAGGATGGCCACGAGCGCCACCGCACGCCGGCGCTCGCTGCTGCCGAGCGCGCCAAACGGGGCGAACCCCGCCCGGGGCGTGCCCTTGATGTGGTAGCGGCCGAGCGTCGCCAGGATCCGGATCTCGTCGGGGTCGAAGCCGCGCAGGCCGCCGTTCTCGACGAGGTAGGCGCTGTGGCGGTCGTGATCGCTACGGCTGATGTGCTCACCGATGTCGTGCAGCAGGGAACCGAGCTCGACCAGCTCGCGGTCGGTCTCCGAGAGCCCGTGCAGCTCCGCTGAGGCATCGAAGAGGGCGGTGGCGATCGAGGCCACCTGGCGTGCGTGGCGCTGGCGCCAGCTCGAGCGCCGGCACAGCGCCAGCACCGAGGCGCGGCGCAGGGCGCGGGGGTCGTCGGCCAGCTCAGCGGGGTCGCGGCGGCCGATCGCCGCGATCACGATCCCCTCCCGCAGCGCCCACTCGCTCATCGTCAACTCGTCGAGGCCGCTGCGGTCCATCAGCTCGGTGAGCACCGTCACCCCGGCGGGCAGCAGCTCCGAGCGGCGGGTGTCGCAACCGTCGAGGCGCTGGCGCGACTCGGTGTCGAGGGCGAAGATACGCTCGGCGAGCTCGCCGATAAGCGCCCGGTCGACCCGCAGCTGGTTGACCGAAGCCGGCACCGCGCCGTCGCGCAACGCCGTCGCCATCCGTGCGATCGTGGCGTAGGTGCCCGACGAGCCGATCAGCATCTTCGGCCCGAACCCGGCGATGTGCTCGAGCACGGGCGCCAGCTCGTCGGCGACGCGGCGCTCGAGCCGGGCGCGGTCCTTCGCGCCCGGCGGGTCGGAACGGACGACCTCGGCGGTGAGCCGTCCGACACCGAGGCGCAGGCTCGTCGCGAAGCTGAGCGAGGCGCCGTCGCCCACCATCAGCTCGAGGCTTCCGCCCCCGAGGTCGGCGCAGAGCGCCGGCGGGCGGTCGATCAGCACGCTCGACCGCACCGCCGAGAAGATCAGCTGCGCCTCGCGCAGGCCGTCGACGACGTCGACCTCGACACCGGTGCGGGCCCGGACGCGCTTGGCGAACGCAGCGCCGTTGAGCGCCTCGCGCAGCGCCGCTGTCCCGAGGGCGACGATCTCGTCGCAGCGCTGCGACTCGGCGATGGCCTTGAACCGGGCGACCGTCGCGATCGCCCGCTCGGCCGCCTCGCCGTCGATGTAGCCGGTCCGGGCGACGACGTCCCCGAGTCGCAGCATCTCTTTGTCGGAGGCCAGCACGCTGAAGCTGCCGTCGAGGCGGACCTCGGCGACAAGGAGGTGGAACGAGTTGCTCCCGAGATCGAGAGCAGCGATGCGCACGCGGCGGTCAGTGCGTCTCGCCGAGGCGGCGGCGGCGCGAGCGCTCGACGGCGAGCTCCTGCAGCCTGCGCTGGAGGCTCACCCCTCGCGTCGTCCTCACCCGCCTCCAGCTGCCGTCGGCCGAGAGGGCGAAGCACCCGGTGTCGTCGGCGAGGGCGAGCTGGAGCACCTCTTCGAGCTGGGCGCACAGCTCCGGCGTCTCGACCGGGACGAGCGCCTCGATGCGATGGTCGAGATTCCGCTCCATGAGGTCGGCGGAGCCGATCACGTACCGGCCCCGCCGGCCAGCCGGAGCCGTCGAGGTGGCGCGCGAGCCCGCCGGTGCGGTGCGGGTCGGGCCGCGGTGGCCCGGATGGGCGAGATGCCCGGCGGGCGCGGCGCCGGCCGGCGGCGGCGGCGGCTCGATCGGAGGCCCGAAGCGGTAGATGCGGGAGTGCTCGAGGAACCTGCCGACGATCGAGCGCACGGTGATGTTCTCCGACAGCCCGGGGACGCCGGGCCGCAGGCAGCACAGGCTGCGCACGACGAGCTCGATCCGCACCCCGGCCTGCGAGGCGCCGTAGAAGGCGTCGATGATCTCGGGGTCGGTGAGCCCGTTCAGCTTGATCGTGATCCAGCCCTCGGGGCCGAGGGCGGTCTCGGCCGCGATCGACTCGAGCACCCACGGCCGGAAGCGCTCCGGCGCCAGGATCAGCTGGCGTGACGAGCCCGGGCGGGAGAACCCGGTGATGTGGTTGAACAGGTCGGTCAGGTCCTCGCCCACCTCCGGCGAGCTCGTCAGCAGGCCGAGGTCCTCGTAGCTCTTGGCGGTCTCGGAGTTGTAGTTGCCGGTGCCGATGTGGCAGTAGCGGCGGATGCCGTCCGGCTCGCGACGCACGACGAGCGCCGTCTTCGAGTGCGTCTTCAGGCCCATCACCCCGTACACAACGTGCACGCCTGCCTGCTCGAGCTGGCGGGCCCAGCGGATGTTCCGCTGCTCGTCGAAGCGCGCCTTGAGCTCGACAAGGGTCGCCACCTGCTTGCCCGACTCGGCGGCGCGGGCAAGGGCGTCGACGAAGGCGGCGTCGCCGGAGGTGCGGTACAGGGTCTGCTTGATCGCCAGCACATCGGGGTCGGCGGCCGCAGCGAGGATGAACGCCTCGACCGAGCCGGCGAAGGAGTCGTAGGGGTGGTGCACGAGCAGGTCGCGCTCGCGCAGAACGGCGAAGATGTCCGGGCGCTCGCCGTCGTGGGGGGCGGCCAGCGGCGGCGGGACGATCGGCACCCATCCCGGAGCCTTGAGGTCGGGCCGGTCGACGCTGGCGATCGCCCACAGCTGGCCGAGATCGAGCGGGGCGTCGACCGGGTAGCAGTCCTGGGGCTCGAGCTCGAGCTGGCGGACGAGCAGCTCCTGCACCTCCGGCTCCATCGAGGCGTCGACCTCGAGGCGGACGGCACGGCCGAAGCGGCGGCGCCTGAGCTCCAGCTCCACCGCTTCGAGCAGGTCCTCGGCGTCGTCGTCGTCGAGATCGATGTCGGCATTGCGGGTCACCCGGAAGTAGCGCTTGCCGGCGATCACCATGTCCGGGAAGAGGAGGCCGAGATGGGCGCCGATGACCTCCTCGAGAGCGACGAGACGGTCCTCGCCGGCCGCGACGTAACGCGGCAGCAGCGGCGGGACCTTCACCCGGGCGAAGCGCCGCGAGCCCGTGAGCGGGTCCTCGACGTCGACGGCGAGGTTGAGCGAGAGGCTCGAGATGTAGGGGAACGGGTGCCCCGGGTCGACGGCGAGCGGGGTGAGGACGGGGAAGATCTCGCGCTCGAAACGTTCCGCCAGCTCGGCACGGGCGGCCTGGTCGAGATCTCCGTAGCCGACGAGGCGCAGCCCGTGATCGGCGAGGCTCGGGACGAGCTCGTCGCGGTAGAGCCGGCCGACCCGATCGAGCATGCCGAGAGTCCGGGTGCGCACCTCGGCGAGCAGCCCGCGGGCGCTGCGACCGTCCGGCGAGCGCGCCGGCACGCCGGCGGCCAGCTGGTCTTTCAGCCCGGCGACGCGAACCGAGAAGAACTCGTCGAGGCCGGTCGCCAAGATGGCGAGGAACTTCACCCGCTCGAGAAGCGGCTGCGCCGGGTCAGCGGCGAGGTCGAGGACGCGCTCGGCGAAATCGAGCCAGGACAGCTCACGGTTCAAGAACCGCTGCGGCCCGAAGTGCTCGACCTCAGGCGGCAGTGCCACCTCCGGCACCTCGCCGAGGACGGCACCGGCGGGGGCCGCCCCGGCGTCCTGTCCGGACGTGGCAAGGGCGCCGACCCCGGACGTGGCGACCGCGCTGACCTCGTCCTCCATGAAGGCGAAGGCTACCGGGGATCCCCCTCGAGCGGCGGCGGGGTCGCGGCTTTACCGCGCCGCCAGCCGGCGCGCCGGCCGGGCACTGTCGGGGGCGCTGTCCAAGAGCCCTGGCCGGAGCGGTTGGCCCTGGCCGCGAGGAGCGCTCCGGTAGGCTTTCCGGCCGTGGCGGGCCCGGCGACGACTCCGGTCACGACCGAGGTCCCCGCGCCGCGATCAACAGCGGGCACGGCGGTGCGTCGCCAACGGCTCTCGACGTGGCGGCGTGGGAACCTTCGCAAGGCTGGCTGGGGGCCGAAGCCGCGACGGCGGAGCGAGCTCGGCCTGATCTTCGTCGGCGTCATCGTCGTCGCCGCCGCCGAGCTCCTCGCCAGCTTCGGGGTCCAGAGCCAGACCGCCGCCGGCACCCTCTCGCTCCCCCACCACCTCGTCGAGCTCGCCGTCGCCCTGCCCGCCTTCGGCATCGTCGTCAATGCCGTCAACCGGCGCCTCGCCCCCGACGCCGACCCGGTCATCCTGCCGATCGCCCTCGTGCTCAACGGGCTCGGCTTCGTCATGATCCAGCGCATCGGCGACGCCAACGCCCGTCCTGGCGCGCAGCTCGAGTGGAGCGTCCTCGGGGTCGTGCTCTACTCGATGACCTTGTTGACGGTCCGCCGCTCGCGCGACCTCGAGCGCTACCGCTACCTGCTCGCCGCCGCCGCCTTCGTGCTGCTGCTCTCCCCGCTCATGCCGAAGATCGGCGAGAACATCAACGGTGCCCGGCTGTGGGTGCATGTCGGCACCCAGCTCTCGTTCCAGCCCGTCGAGCTCGCCAAGATCCTCCTCGTCATCTTCTTCGCCTCGTACTTCGTCGAGAAGCGCGAGCTGTTGATGATCCCGACGCGGCGGGTCGGGAACCGGCTGTTCACCGACCTGCGGGCCTTCGGCCCGGTCGCCGTGGCCGGGGCGGCATCTCTGCTCATCATCCTCGCCGAGCACGACATCGGCTTCTCGTTGATCCTCTTCGTCGTGTTCCTCGTGCTGCTCTGGGTGGCGACCGGGCGCTGGAGCTACGTGATCGCCGGGCTGGTCGTCTTCGGCGGAGCGACCCTCCTCGCCTCGCACCTGCTCGGCCAGGTCGACGGGCGGATCGCGGTCTGGCTGGACCCGTGGAAGTACTACAGCTCGAGCGGTTACTTCGCCGGGCAGCAGCCGGTGCAGGGCGAGCTCGCCTTCGCCCGCGGGGGACTGTGGGGAAGCGGCCTCGGGCTCGGGATCGCCGCCACGGGAGCCCTGCCGATCGCCTACGCCGACTTCATCTTCGCCGTCTTCGGCGAGGAGATCGGACTCGTCGGCACCGCCGCCCTCGTCGCCGGCTACCTGCTCATCGTCGGCGCTGGCCTGCGCGCCGCGATACGGGCCCGGTCGGACTTCGCCCGGCTCCTGGCGGTCGGGCTCACCGGCACCTTCGGCTTCCAGACGCTGTTCATCATGGCCGGGGTGCTGCGACTGCTCCCGCTCACCGGGGTGACGCTCCCCTTCGTCTCCTACGGCGGCTCGTCACTTGTGGCCAACTACATACTCGTCGCGCTCGTGATGCGCATCTCCGACGAGGGGAACGGCCCCGCCGCCGCCCTCGCCGCGCCGGTGCGCCGCTGATCAGCCGCTCGCTGATCAGCCGCCCGTCTCGGTGTCGATGCCGGCGTCCTCGAGCTCGTGGGCGGCGGCAGTGATCGGCACGGCCATCGGGCTGCGCAGCGCGAGGCAGATGCCATCCGAGGGCCGGCAGTGCAAGGTGCTCACCCCGCTCGGGGAGGAGAGGACGATCTCGGCCCAGAAGGCGTTGCCGACGACGTTGGTGATGCGGACGACGTCGACGCTCGCCCCGAGGGCAGCGAGGGCGTCGACGAACAGCTCGTGGGTGAGCGGCTTCGGGGTGGCGATGCCGCGCGCCGCGTAGGCGATCGCCTGGCCCTCGGCCATGCCGACAGGGATGTGCAGCTGCCTGCCGGGATAGTCGGTCTCGCGGAGGATGACAACCGGGTTCGGGCTCGGCAGGGCGAGCACGACGTCGACGAACTCGAGCGGGCAGGCAGGGACCGGGAGCGGGCCTCCGTTGAGGAAGTCGCCGAGCGCTCCTGCCTCTGCGTCCGGCTCGCTCGCGTCTGCGTCCGGCTCGCTCGCAGCAGCGGTCTCGGCGGCTGCAGCGCCATCGCCGGCCGCGACGGCTGCAGCGCCGTCGCCGGCCGCTGCGGGCTCGAGCAGGGCCCCGTCTCCGATCTCCCGAGCCGGTCCCGGCTCGGGCAGCTGGTCGAGGCTCACCGCAGCAGGTGACGGCGGATCTCGACGTTGGCGACGAGCCCGATCATGGCGTAGAAGGCGAGGATCGCCGAGCCGCCGTAGGACAGGAAGGGGAGCGGGATGCCGGTGATCGGCATCAAGCCGACGTTCATGCCGATGTTCTCGAACACCGAGAAGGTGATGAACGCCAGGGCGCCGGCGCCGATCATCCGCCCGAGGGTGTCGCGGGCGACCTGGATCGTGCGCAGGACGCGCAGCACGATGACGCCGAAGAGCCCGACGACGAGGAGCGAGCCGAGGAACCCGAGCTGCTCGCCGAGGGCGGAGAAGATGAAGTCGGCGTACTGCTCGGGGACATAGCCGAGGTTCGTCACCTGCCCGTCGAACAGCCCGACTCCTTTGAGGCCGCCGGAGCCGATCGCCGTCTCCGCCTGGTAGAGGTTGTAGTTGTAGCTGAAGAGGCCACTCTGGCCGCCCGAGTGGAAGAAGCCGGTCAGACGCTGCAGCTGGTAACCCTTCAACAGGTGGATCTGGAGGGCGAGCACGATGCCGACTACAGCGATCCCGACGAGCAGGAGAAGGTAGCGCAGTCGCACCCCGGCAGTGACGAGGAGGGCGAAGACGACGACACCCATCACGATCGCCGTGCCGAGGTCGGGCTGCTTGTAGACGAGCAGCATCGGCACGGCGGCGAGCCCGAGCATGGCGACGATCCGGCGCGGCCCGAGAGCATCCTCGTTGTGGTGGGCGTAGACGCCGAGGGCGATGATGATGCCGACCACGCCGAGCTCGGACGGCTGGATGTGGATCGGTCCGAAAGGTATCCACCGCTGCGCCGAGCCCGCCGACCCGGCCGCGGTGGAGACCCCGGAGTGGAAGCCGAAGACGGCCACGAGCGAGAGCACGATCAGCCCGTACAGCCAGTAGCCGATCTCGAGCAGCTTCCGGTAGTCGACGAAGGTGCAGACGAGCATCACCACGCCGCCGAGGACGAAGTAGACGAGCTGGCGCTTGACGAAGTATGTCGGCTCGAGCGGGTAGATGGTCCGGGTCGCCGAGTAGACGATGACGAGGCCGACCGCCGAGAGGGCGACCGTCGAGGCGAGCAGCGGCAGGTCGAGGTGGCGGACGGCGAACAGCACGCCCCTCCGCTCCTGGCGCGAGCGGAGCCGGCTCGCTCCCTCGAGCAGGTGAACGGCCACGGCGCCGAGGCTAGTGGCGACCGCTGCCGGCCGGGGGGCGACCGCCGGCGTCGAGCCAGCTCTGCAAGATGATCGCCGCAGCGCTGTCGTCGAGCGCCGCCCGCCCCCGCCGGCGCGCCCCCGCCGGGCGACGGCGGGCACGCGAGGCGTCCCGCACGGCGCCGACCGGTCTCGCCGCCAGGGGTGCCTCGGCGCTCCGGCGCAAGCGGGATGCCTGCACGCTCGTGTAGCGCTCGTCGACGGTGTGCACCGGCACGCCGAGGACGGCGGCAAGCTCGGCCAGCTCGTCGAGCACCGCCTGTGCCGCGGCGCCGACGGACCCGTCGAGCGAGAGCGGGAGCCCGACCACGACCTCGACGGCCGCCGCCTCGGTGACGGCCCCGGCCATCGCCCGCCGGTCGGCGGCCCGGTCCCCGCTGCGCTCGATGACGCCGCGCGGCATCGCCAGCAGCCGGTCGCTGTCCGAGACGGCGACGCCGATCCGCCGCTCGCCGAGGTCGAAGGCGAGCACCCGTCCCCGTGCGGCCGGCGCCCCGGCGCCGCCGGGCGGCACCTCAGCCGGCCGGCGCCCCGAGGGCCGCCCCGAGGGCCTGGGCGAGAGCCTCGAGGGCGGCGTCGATGCCGGCGACGTTGCGGCCGCCCGCCGTCACGAGCTCGGGAGACCCGCCGCCGCCGCCGCCGATGAGCGGCCCCGCGGCGGAGACGACGGTCCGGGCGTCGATCCCCGAACTGGACCGGGCGGCGACGACAAGCGCCACCTTGGTCCCCTCCGGAGAGCCGACGAGCGCCACCGCCTCGACGCCCTCCTGCTCGCGCACCTTGAGCGCCAGCTCGCGCATCGCCCCCTGGTCGAGTCGGTCGCGGCGGGCGACCACGGCCCGGCCGCCGCTCCGGCGCGCCAGATCGGCGGCCTCGTCGGCAAGCTCGGCGAGTCGGACGCGGCGCAGCTGCTCCTCGAGCTCCCGCTCCCGGGCCACGAGGCGCTCCGCCGCTTCGGGGACCTCGGCCGGCGCGGCCCGCAACGACGCCGCCGCCCGCTGCAACGCCCGCTCTGCGGCGCGGATCTCCTCGAGCGAGCGCACGCCCGTCGTCGCCTCCACGCGGCGGGTGTTGGCGCCGATCGACGACTCGGCGACGATCCGGAGCGGGCCGATCATGCCCGTCGCGTGCACATGGGTCCCGCCGCAGAGCTCGACCGAGGCGGACCCGGCGGAGACGACGCGCACCTGCTCGCCGTACTTCTCGCCGAAGAAGGCGACGGCGCCGGTGCGCTCGGCCTCGGCGCGTGCCATCTCGCGCACCACCACCGGCTCGTCGGCGATCACCTCACGGTTGACGAGGTCCTCGACAGCCGCCACCTCCGCCTCGCTGAGCGGGGCGAAGTGGTGGAAGTCGAAGCGCAGGCGGCGCGCCGCGACGAGCGAGCCCTGCTGCTTGACGTGCTCGCCGAGCACCTGGCGGAGAGCCCAGTGCAGCAGGTGGGTGCCGGTGTGGTTGCGGCGGATGTCGTCGCGCCGGGCCGTGTCGACCGAGGCGGTCACCGTTGCACCGGCCTCGAGATCGCCGGAGACGACGTGTCCGGTGTGGCGGGTGACGCCCTCGACGGCGACGGTCGTGTCAAGGACGCGGAACCGCCCGGTCGGGCCCTCGATCCAGCCGGTGTCACCGACCTGGCCGCCGCCCTCGGCGTAGAAGGGGGTGCGGTCGAGGACGACGTCGAGAAGCTCGGCGCCGTCCGGCGCCGACTCGCCCTCGACGTTCTCGAAGCTGGCGCCGGCGGGGCGGGCGAGCACCGCCAGCACCCGGGAGGCCGACGAGACCTGCTCGTATCCGAGGAACTCGCTCCGGCCGAACTCCTCGAGCACCTCGCGGAAACCGGCCCGCTCCTCCTCGACGTCGCCGCGCTGGGCACGGCCGCCCTGGCGGGCGCGCAGCCGCTGCTCGCCCATCGCCGCCTCGAAGCCGGCGAGGTCGACGCCCACGCCGCGCTCGGCGGCGACCTCGGTGGTGAGGTCGATCGGAAAGCCGAAGGTGTCGTGGAGGCGAAAGGCGACCTCGCCGGCGATCGTCGGCAGCCCGCGTGCGAGCTCCTCGTCGAGCAGCAGCGAGCCGGCGCGCAACGTGCGGCGGAACGACTCCTCCTCGCGGGCGACGACCTTCTCGACAAGCGAGCGGTCGCGTTCGAGCTTGGGGTAGCCCGTCGACATCAGGTCGACGACGGCACCGCACAGCGCCAGGGTGACGGGCTCGGCGACGCCGAGCTGGGTCGCCCGCAGCACAGCCCGGCGGATGACCCGCCGCAACACGTAGCCCCGGCCCTCGTTGGAGGGGAAGACCCCGTCAGAGATGAGGAAGGTCATCGCCCGTGCGTGGTCGGCGAGGATGCGCAGGGCGACGTCGGCCTCCGGCGAGGAGCCTGGCAGGCGGCCGGTGAGCCGCGCCGCCTCGTCGACGATCGGGGCGATGACGCTCGCCTCGTAGATCGAGTCCTTGCCCTCGAGCAGGGCGAGGATCCGCTCGAGGCCAGCGCCGGTGTCGATGCTCGGGCGCGGCAGCGGCGACTGGAGGCCGTCCGGGTGGCGCTCGAACTGCATGAAGACCAGGTTCCAGATCTCGACGAAGCGCTCCGCCCCGCCGTGGGCGGGCCCGCCCGGGTCGCCGAAGCGCTCTCCTTTGTCGAAGAAGATCTCCGAGTCGGGCCCGCACGGCCCGGTGTCGCCCATCTGCCACAGGTTCTCCGCGCCGAGGCGCTGGATGCGCCCGGGGGCGACGCCGGCCGCGTCCCGCCAGATCTGCTCGGCCTCGTCGTCGGACTCGTGCACGGTGATCCACAGCCGCTCGGGGTCGAAGCCGAGGACCTCGGTGACGAGCTTCCAGGCGTAGGGGATGGCCAGCTCTTTGAAGTAGTCCCCGAAGCTGAAGTTGCCGAGCATCTCGAAGAAGGTGCTGTGGCGCGCCGTCGTTCCGATGATGTCGATGTCGACGGTGCGAAAGCACGGCTGGATCGTCGTCGCTCGCGGCACCGGGGGGCTCGCCTCGCCGGTGAAGTAGGGCTTGAACTGCACCATCCCGGCGATCGTGAACAGCACGCTCGGATCGTTCGGGATGAGAAGCGCCGGCGGCAGCGGCGTGTGGCCGCGCTCGACGAAAAAGCCCGTGAAGGCGTTGCGCAACCGGTCAGCGTCCCAGTTCACCTGCGACTCTCTTCCTGGCTCGTGTGACTAATGCCGCCCGTGCCGGCACGCCCGGGCGCCGCTCTGCCCGGCGCCCCGTCGCCCGGCGCCGTCCCGCCCGGCGCCCCGTCCCG
>DAHUZG010000249.1 GCA_027306715.1 Acidimicrobiaceae bacterium | reverse complement strand
CCGCAGGCGGCGCGCCCGCAGGCAAGGTGCCGGCAGGGGTGATCAGGCCGGCGCCGGCGCCGTCGGGCGACCGAGACGAGTTTGTGTACGACACCGGCGGAAGGGTAGCGGCCGCGCCGGGCGGCTATGTGCCGGTGACGGCGCACGCGCTCGCGGGAAGCATCACGCTGCGCGACGAGCTGTTGTGCCTCATCGAGTCTTTCTCACGCGCGAGCAAGCGTCGAGGGTGGGAGCCGGCGTCGAGGGCGCGGGTCAGGAGACGCTGAGCTCGCTGCGGTAGACACGCGCCGGCCCCATCTCGACGAGGCGGGCGGCAAGCTCGTCGAAGGCACGGGCGACGACCCCCTTCGGGTCGACGACGGCAGCCGGCCGGCCGTCGTCGGCTCCCTCACGCACCGCCGGCACGAGCGGAATCTGAGCGAGCAGCGGCACCGCGAGCACCTCGGCGAGCGCGGCGCCGCCGCCGGCTCCGAAGATCTCATGGCGCGTCCCGTCCGGCGCCTCGAAGTAGGACATGTTCTCGACAACGCCGCGCACCGGCAGCCGCAGCTGGCGGGCGAGCGAGCCGGCTCGTTGGGCTACGCGACCGGCCGCCGCCTGAGGTGTGGTGACGACGACCAGCTCGGCGCGCGGCAGGTGCTGCGCCACCGACAACGGCACGTCACCGGTACCTGGCGGCATGTCGACGACGAGGAAATCGGGCGATCCCCAATGGACGTCGACGAGGAACTGCTCGAGGGCGCGGTGCAGCATCGGACCCCGCCAGGCGACCGCCTGCTCCTCATCGGTGAAGAACCCCATCGAGACCACGCGCACACCGTGGGTGACCGGCGGCACGATCAGCTTGCCAATCGTCAGCGGCGGGTGGTCGACACCGAGCATCCGCGGCACCGAGAAGCCGTAGATGTCGGCGTCGAGAAGGCCGACGGTGTGGCCGCCCCGGGCGAGCGCGACAGCAAGGTTGACCGTCACCGTCGACTTGCCCACACCTCCCTTGCCCGAGGCGACAGCGAGCACCCGGGTGCGCGAGTCGCGGGCGGCGAACGGGTTCGGCGACGGTGCGCCCGGCGGCCCCGAGGGGCCGGCACCGGCTGCGGCACCGGCTGCGCCCAGAGAGCCGCTAAGGCGGCGCAGGCGGCTGGCGAGCTCCAGCTCACCGTCCTCGCCGAGCGGCTCGGTGACGAGCTCGACCGTCCCCGCCGGCACCCCGAGAGCGGCCGCCGCCGTTGCCAGGGCGGCGCCGAGTCGACGCTCGAGCTCGTCGAGCGCCGGATGGCCGGCGGCCGGTACTGCCATCCGGACGCGCACCCGCCCGGTGCCGAGACGCTCGACGCCTCGAACGGTCCCGAGGGCGCCGAGCGGAGCGAACAGCGCCGGGTCGGCGACGGCGGCGATCGCTGCCGAGAGCTCCTCGCCGGCCGGCGGGGTCGACTTCGAGCGTCGCAGCACGTGACCACCTGATCCCGGGACGTCGGGTGACGTCCCCCAGGTACGCTAGTCACGTGCCGGGGGCGAGCTTTCCCAAAGGTCGCGACGACCAGCGTCGCGCCGGGTTGCCGCTTGACCCGACCGGAGAGACGCTGCCCCCGGCCGGCGCCGCCAGGCCGGTCACTGCCGATTCCGGGGCACGCTCCGCTGCTGCGCCTCGGGACGCCGCCGAGGAGCGCCCGAGCGCTGCCGAGGACGAGGACTTCTCGTCGCTCGTGACCGCAGTCACCGCCGCTTTCGGTGACAGCACGAGGCGGCGAATCTACCTGTTCGCCCGCGAAGCGGGCGGGGTCACCGCCGGGGAGGTCGCCCGCCGCTTCGACCTGCATCCCAACGTCGCTCGCCACCATCTCGACAAGCTCGCAGCCGGCGGCTATCTCGAGGTGGGCCTCGACCACGCAGCCGGCGGCGCGGGGCGCCCGTCGAAGCGCTATCGCCGCTCCGGGCGTCAGACCGGTCTGCCCGTGCCCCCGCCGCGGCCGGACGAGCTGCTCACGACCTTGCTCACGCGCGCCCTCGCGCTGCTGCCGGCTGCGGTCGCCGAACAGCTCGCCGAAGAGGTCGGCGCCGAGTACGGCCGGAGCCTGGCGGCGCAGATGGCCCCCGGCGACTCCCAACGCTCACGGCGCACGGCGATGTCGGCAGTGGCCGATGCCTTGACCGCCCACGGCTTCGCCGCCCGCGCCGAGGCGGAAGGCTCGACGACGGCGATCGTGCGAGATCTGTGCCCCTTCGGCGAGCTCGCCACTCAGCACCCGGTGCTCTGTGCGGTCGACCGAGGGATAGTGCAAGGGCTGCTGGCGGGTCTCTGCCGCGACAGCGTCCCGGTGACGATGTCCTCGCGCGCCCTCGGCGACGCCAGCTGCGTCAGCGTCGCCGGCTGAGGCCGCGCGCCCGTCGCGCGCCCGTCGCGCGCTCGCGCGCGGGCTGGACCTGGCGCCCTCGCCCCTCGCGACCCCGCCCACGCCGGACGGCCAGGCCTTGCCGCGGGACCTGCGCCGGGCCTCAGGCCCCGAGGTTGCCGCCAGCAGCGGTGGCGGCCGGTGCTGTCATCGGCGCCGGAGCTCCGGCAGCGACTTCTTCGAGGGCCTGGTCGAGGGAGCCGCCGCTGCCGCCGGGGCGCCATCCCCCAGCTCCGGCGCCGGCGTCGGGCGCCCGGGCAGCATCAGCGCCAGCACCGCCGCCACGGCGATGATGACGGCGCAGATGGTGAAGGCGCGGTCGTAGCCGGCGCTCAGCGCGACGAGGCGCCCGCTACGGGCCGCGGCGCGGGTCGTCGAGGCGGCGACAGTCGCCATCGCCGCCAGGCCGACCGCACCGCCGATCTGGCGGGTCGTGTTGATCAGCCCAGAGGAGAGCCCGGCTTGGCTGTGTGGCAGCCCGGCGGTGGCCGCCTGGGTCATGGGGAGGAAGCACCACCCGAGGCCGAGGCCGACCAGCAGGATCGGTCCGAAGATTGCCGTCCAGTAGGCCGAGCCGACACCGGCCTGGGACATCCACGCCATCGCCCCGGCGGCGACGACCGGGCCGAGGACGAGCAGGCGCCGGGCGCCGAGGCGGACGACGAGGCGAACGCCGGTCAGCGAGCCGATGAACGAGCCGATTCCCGCCGGCAGGAACGCCATCCCCGCCCTCAGTGGCGAGTATCCGTTGACCTCCTGAAGGTAGAGCGAGGTGAAGAAGAAGACAGCGAACAACCCAGCTCCGACCGTCATCGCCACGAGGTTGGCGGTGCGCAAGGAGCGCAGCTTGAACACAGCGAGCGGGACGAGCGGGGCCCGAGCCACCCGCGCCTCGATGACGAGGAAAGTGGCGAGGAGAGCGACGCCGATGGCGAGAGGCACGATCGTCTCGGGGGATCCCCAGGGGCGAGTGTCGGTGTTGACGACGGCGTAGACGACAGCGGTCAGGCCGGCGGTGATGCTGAGCGCTCCGGCCACGTCGAGTTGCGGCGTGGCGCCGGGGCTGCGCGACTCGCTGAGCACGAGCACGGCGAGGACGAGAAGGGCGATGCCGATCGGGACGTTGACGATCAGCACCCAGCGCCAGCCGAGGTACTCGGTGAGCAAGCCGCCGGCGACCCCACCGATGGCACCTCCGCTCGACGCCGTCGCCGACCACGCTCCGAACGCCCGCCGCCGCTCGTCGGGCTGGCGGAAGGTCGTCGTGATCAGGCTCAGCGTCGCAGGAGCGAGGATGGCCGCGCCGACGCCCTGGGCGGCGCGGGCGGCGATCAGCCACCCCCCGCTCTGGGCAAGACCGCCGGCAAGGCTGCAGGAGGTGAAGATGCTGAGCCCGGTGACGAAGACCACCCGGCGCCCGAAAAGGTCAGCGGCTCGCCCGGCGAGCATGAGCAGGCCGGCGAAGGTGAGGGTGTAGGCGTTGATCACCCACTGCTGACCCGAGACGCTCAGTCCGAGATCGCGCCGCATCGCCGGAAGCGCGACGTTGACGATGCTGACATCGAGCACGACCATGAACTGCGCTGTGCAGCAGATCACGAGCACCGCCCAGCTGGCGTTGCGTAGCCCGTGCCGGCCAGTCGACTCGCCCGCTCCGCCCACCGCTACCTCGCTCCTCCACCCCGATCCCACCGCTGACCTTCGCCCACCGAGGCGGCGGCGCGCCGCAGCGCCCTGCCGCACCGCCACTAGGTACTTCAACATTCGTCAATTCAATGGTGAGTACCTGACTGTTCGCTAGAATACGGCTCGATGACAGATGGCGGTCGCGACCTGGCGGAGGTGATGGTCGACGCCTGGGGCGCCGAGCTCTCCGAGCTCGATATGGCTACCAAGCTCCTCGCGCTGCGCCTCCGTCGCGTCGCCCACCACCTCGAGCGAGAGCTCCGCCGCGAGCTGGCAGTCCACGACACCGAGGTCTGGGAGATGGAGATGCTGCTCAGCCTGCGCCAAGCCCCTGGCCACTGCCGCGGCGCCGGTGCCTTGCTGCGTCAAGCACAGGTGACCTCGGGGGCGATCACGAACCGCGTCGCCCGACTCGAGGAGCGCGGCTGGGTGCGGCGCGAGGTCGATCCTTCCGACCGACGCCAGATCATCGTGACCCTCACGGAGGAGGGCGAGCGCCACGCCGACCAGCTCGTCGCCATCAAGACGGTTGCCGAGCAGCGACTTTTCGCCTCCCTCGACGCTGCGGCACGGCGACGGATCGCCGAGGACCTGAAGTCGCTGCTGCTGCACCTCGAAGGGCCAGCAGCGGCCGCCGGCGGCGCGGCGGAGCCGGCGGAGCCAGCGGGGTCGCCGAGGGAACCCGGCCCGGCGAAGGCGGCGGAGTCGGTCGCCGGCCCCTGATCCGAGTCAGGACCGGGACGTGACGGCGCCGCTGGCGCCACGAGGATCGGCGGCACTGGAGCCGGTGACCCCGGCGCGGGTCTCGGCTGCCCCGCTGGAGCCTGCGGGCTCGAACCGCCTGAGCGACGGAGGCACCGGCGCGTGGGCGTCGAGGAAGGTCGTCGCCAGCGATGCACCGAGGGCGTCGAGCACGCTCTGGGGAGGACGGTCGCCGAGGAAGGCGCGTAGCTCGGCGAGCCCGCCCGGGATGTCGTGACGGTCCTGCATCAAGGCGATGCCGTCGTAGGCGCGGGCGGCGGCAGAGGTCGGGTCGACGGCAACCGCCCTGGCGATGTCGGCGTCGCCCGCCGCCACGAGCCGTTGGTCGTGGCGATCGCGCCCGGCAAGGCGCTCGAGCCAGCCGAGGCCGGCGAGTGCCTGAGGCTGGCTGGGCTCGACGGCGAGGACGCGCTGGTAGAGCTCCACGGCGATGGCGAGCTGGCCCGAGCTACCGAGCAGGGCGGCGCCGTCGAGCTCCTGGGCGATCTTGACCTGTTGCGGCTCGCTGACCGTCCCGGTGGCGGTCTCGCCGGGCAGGCGGACCCCGGCAAGGGAGAGGACCAGGACGACGGCGATGCCTGCCAGACAGACGCCACCGAGGGTGACGAGGCGTCGCCGGGCGCGGCGGGCACCGAGCCGCCG
>DAHUZG010000247.1 GCA_027306715.1 Acidimicrobiaceae bacterium | reverse complement strand
CTCGGCACCTCGAAGATGTCCACCTACACCGTCGTCGAGGCGCTCGCCCTCGTCAGCTGGTGGGGACTCGAGCGGGTCGCCGCAGCCCTGCGCCGCCGGGCGGGAAGTGGCTGACCGGCTGAGACCGAGGCTGGCGAGCGTCCCCATCGACGAAGGCGACGGAGCGGTGATCCTCCTCGTCCACGGCCAGCCCGGATCGGGGGCCGACTGGGCGGGAGTCGCGCGCGAGCTCTCGGTCGATCACCGCGTGATCGCCCCTGATCGGCCCGGTTGGGGAGCGCACCCGCGGCCGGCGACCGGTTTGTCCGAGAACGCCGCGGCGCTCGCCCGGGTGATCGAGTGCTGCTCGGCGCCCACGCCGGTCACGGCCGTCGGTCACTCTCTCGGTGGCGGGATAGTCCTGCACCTGGCACTCGAGCGACCCGATCTCGTCGGGGCGCTCGTCCTCGTGGGCTCCGTCGGGAGCTCAGCCGCGGTGACGGGCATAGACAGGCTCCTCGGCATACCCATGGTGGGAGACGGGATCGTGGCCGCCGGGAGCGCGGCGATGCGCCGCGGCGCCCGCGCGTTGAGGCGGGTACCGGAGGGATGGAGGGTCGGCCGCGTGGCTCGCGATGCCGTGAGCCTTCCGAGCCTGAACGGCCTTTTGGAAGTGTCTCCGGGCCAGCCGGTGCGAGGTCGCAGGAGGACCTCGTTCGTCGTCGAGCAGCGCGCCCTCTTGCGGGAGACGCCCTCGCTCGAGTCACGCCTGTGCGAGCTGCACGTGCCCGTCGCCGTCGTGAGTGGTGAGTCCGACCACGTCGTGCCGCCTGCTGCTGCCCGGCGGCTCGCCGAGCTGATCCCCGGCGCCGAGCTCGTCATGGTGCGCCGGGCAGGGCACCTCGTCGCGTTCGAGCAGCCGGCCGACGTGGCGAGGATCGTCCGCCGCTACGCGCGGCTGGCCTCGGCAGGCTCCCTCAAGGGCGCACCGCAGCCGCCAGCATCGCCTGCAGCTTCAGCTGAGTCTCCCTGAGCTCGGCCTCCGGGTCGCTGTCGGCGACGATGCCTGCACCGGCGAAGAGCCGCATGGTCGTGCCGCCGTCGCTCCCGCCGCCGCCATCGGCCCTGCCGGGGCTCTCCTGCTCGACGATCCCGCAGCGGATCCCGAGCCACCACTCGCCCCGGCCCGCCGCGTCCACCCAGCCGACGGCGCCGGCGTAGCGCCCCCTGTCCAGGTCCTCGAGTTTCCCGAGGTACTCGAGCGCGGCGTCCCGCGGGCTGCCGGACACGGCGGGCGTCGGATGGATCGCCGCCAGCAGATCGAGCGCGGTTGCTCCGGGGGTCGTGACCCTTCCGCTCATGCGCGAGCCGAGATGGCAGACGTTCCGCAGCTCCACCAGGTCAGGCGACACAGGCACCTCGAGACCGGTCGTGTAGTCGCTGAGCCCGGCGGCTATGGCGGCCACGACCGCGCTGTGCTCGCCGCGCTCCTTCTCCGACGCGAGGAGGGCGGCTGCGGCGAGCCGGTCCGCCGCCGGGTCGCCGGAGCGCGCCGCGGTTCCCGCGAGCGGGTGGGACTCGACAGTGTCGCCGTCGAAGCGCACCAACAGCTCGGGCGACGCCCCTACGAAGCCGTCCACGGCAAAACCCGTACAGGATGGATGCAAGACCCTCAGCCTCTCGAGCAGGTCGGCCTGACGGAAAGGTCGGTTCGCCGTGATGACGACCTCCCGAGCCATCACCACCTTCTCCAGCCGGCCGGCGCGGATCTCCTCCACCGCGCTCGCCACACGCTCCACGTAGTCCGCGTGCGGGCGGGCCGACCGGAGCTCGAAGACGTCGGGAAGAGCCGTGACGGGCGTCCTTGCCGGCCTGTCCGAGAGCCACAGCTCGAGCAGCTCAGCCGGGTCGTCGCCGACGACGACGGCCGTCGCACGGCCGTCGGGGTGCAGCGCGAGCACCACCTCGGGCACGATCAGCTCGGCCGGCGCCAGCGGGTCGAAGGGAAGGGCCGCCATGGCACGAGGGAGCGCGGTCGCGGCTCCCGCACCCGCGCCGGTGGGTCGGGTTCCCGCCGGGCCCGGCCGCCGCTCGTGAGCGGCGGAGACCCATATCCGCCCGAGGGCCTGCACCGCTTCGGACGTGCCGGCGGCATCGGCGAGCCCTCGGGGGAGTGGGAGCGTCAGCGCCCGGCCGAGCCCGTATACGGACCTTTCGGGCGCCTCGAAGACGAGGCCGTCGTCGAGCGCGCGGGCACGAAGGCCCATCGCCCCTGCTGCCGAGAGGTCGAATGCGGCTGCGGTCATGCGGCCTCCTCGACCTCGTCCTGCCGCCCGCGTCTCGTCGCCGTGAGGATCCGGACGATCCCGCCCGAGAGGTCGTACCTGCGCACGTCGGCGAAACCGGCCGCCGCGAGCATCCCGTCCATCTCCTCGGCACTCGGGAGGTAGGCGACGGACTCGGGCAGGTAGCGGTAGGAGGCGGCGTCGGAGAACGCCGCGCCGATGACGGGCACGACATGACGGAACCAGACGGAGTGGCCCGCCCGCAACAGGGGGCTCGCCGGTTCGGAGACCTCGAGGAACGAGATCCGGCCGTGCGAGCGGAGCACGCGGCCGAGCTCGGCGAGCATGGCGCCGAGGTCGGCGAAGTTGCGCAGCGCGAAGCCGCTCACCACGCCGTCCACCGCTCCGTCGCGCAAGGGCAGCGAGACCGCATCCGCCTGGAGCAGGGGTGCGCCGCGCCAGGCGTGCTGCAGCATGCCGAGCGACAGGTCCACGCCGACAGCGTGCTGGCCGCGCCAGGCGAGCTCCCGGCACAGATCGCCGGTACCGCAGGCGAGATCGAGCACCACCGCGCCGGGACCGAGGCTGAGGAGGGTGACGGCGCGGCTCCTCCACCTGGCGTCGAGGCCAAGCGTCATGAGCTTGTTCACGAGGTCGTAGCGCGGCGCGATCGTGTCGAACATGTCGCGCACGAACCTCTGCTTCTCAGGACCGGTAGGGAGCTTCGGCACCGGCTGGCCAGCCTACGGGTGGAAGGATGGCGTCATGCCTGCCGACGCCGCCGAGCTGTCCTCGATCTCGTCCACCCTCGAGCAGCTGGTGCGCCGGGTCGCCGAGATGGCGGAGAGGGCGGAGGCTTCCGACGAGGACGACGTCGCGGCAGAGCTGTTCGCTGTCGAGCGGGCGCTCGAGGGCGCCGGACGACGGCTCGAGCGCATGGTGCAGCAGGACAGGAGGCGTTGAGGCCGGCGGGACGCCGGGTTGACCCGCCTTCCGTGGGACCGGGTAGCTAGTGGCGCTGTCGCACCAGCCATGGCGGCCCGAGCGGCGAGCGCTGCTCGAACGTCGATCCTCGCCCGGACGCGGCCGACGGCGCCCCGAAGGACGCCGTCGGGAGCGGGTCGGGCGGCGGATCCCGAACTCCGCTCAATGGAACCAGGTGGCGGGAACCGGTTCCAATTCCTAACCATAGCGCCTATCGCGGTGAGTGTCATCCCAGCTGCCGATGTCAGGACGATGTCTTCTTTGCTCGGGACCTGGCGCTTGCTTGGCGGTCGCGGGTCGGGCTGCTTGTCTTTCCTGGCTTGCTAGCGCGGCTCGCAAGGACATCGATCCCGGCAGAAGGACAGATATCCGACAAGTGGCACTCAGAGCATCTTGGCTTGCGTGCGATGCACACCTGCCGGCCGTGGAGGATGAGGCGCAGGCTGAGGGCACCCCACTCCGACTCGGGAAGGAGAGCACAGAGGTCCGCCTCGATCCTCTCCGGATCCGTCGCCTTCGTGAGGCCGAGACGCCTCGAGAGGCGGGTCACGTGGGTGTCGACCGCCAGGCCCGGTTCGCCGAGGGCGACCGATCGCACGACGTTCGCCGTCTTC
>DAHUZG010000234.1 GCA_027306715.1 Acidimicrobiaceae bacterium | reverse complement strand
CTCGAGCAGGTTGGAGACGCCGGGGCGGCGCTCGGGGTCGTAGGTGATCGTGCGCTCGGGGTCGGTGACCGCCTTCCGCACCTTCTGGGCGACGAGCTCCGGGGCGTCGCTCAGAAGGACCGTGCCGAGGTCGCTTGCTGTCGACTTCGACATCTTCCGGCGCGGCTCTTGGAGGTCCATCACCCGGGCCCCGGTGGCGGGGACGGCGGCCTCGGGCACGACGAAGGTGTCGCCGTAGCGGTGGTTGAACCTCTGGGCGAGGTTGCGCGCCAGCTCGAGGTGCTGGCGCTGGTCGTCGCCGACAGGGACGAGGTCGGCGTCGTAGGCGAGGATGTCGGCGGCCATCAGCACCGGGTAGGTGAGCAGGCTGGCGCGGACGGCTTCCTGGCCGTCGGACTTGTCCTTGAACTGGGTCATCCGCCGCAGCTCGCCGTAGGAGGCGGTGCACTCGAGCAGCCAGGAGAGGTAGGTGTGCTCGGGCACGTGGCCCTGGACGAACAGCGTGCACCGCTCCGGCTCGAGCCCGGCGGCGAGCAGGCGCGCCGCAGTCTCGAGGGTGGCCCGGCCCAGCTCGGCGGGCTCGATGTCCAAGGTGAGGGCATGGAGGTCGACGACGCAATAGAAGGCGTCGTTGTCCCCCTGCCCGGCGACCCACTGCCTGACGGCGCCGAAGTAGTTGCCGACGTGCATCTCGCCCGAGGGCTGGATGCCGGACAAGATCCTCGCCATCGGCCCAGGCTAACGAGCTGACCTGGGATATCGCCAGTCTCGGGCATTCCGCCCGGCCGCGGCGGTGGCGCCATCCGCGACTTCGGGCCGGCTCACGGCTAGCCTCGCCACGATGGCCTACGAGGTCCACCTCGACGTCTTCGACGGCCCGTTCGAGCTGCTGCTGCAGCTGATCACCGCCCAGGAGGTCGATCTCTACGAGATCCCGCTGGCGACGATCGTCGACGCCTTCCTCGCCGAGGTCGCCCGGATGGGCCCGCTCGATCTCGAGGCCGCGACCCAGTTCCTCCTCATCGCCGCCACCCTCGTCGAGCTCAAGTGCCGCCGCCTGCTGCCCGGCCCCGACGACATCGACCTCGACGAGGACCTGTCGCTCTACGAGGCGCGCGACTACCTGCTCGCCCGGCTGCTCGAGTGCCGCACCTTCAACGGCGCCGCCCAGGAGCTGGCGGCGCTCGAGGCCGTCGCCTCGCGCTCGGTGCCCCGACGTGCCGGGCCCGACGAGCGCTTCGAGGGCTGCGCGCCGGACCTGCTCGCCCGGATCACGCCGGAGGACCTGCTCCGAGCGGCGCGGCGCGCCCTCGAGCCGCGGCCGGTGGTCCACGTCGTCGAGACGGCGCACGCCATCGAGGACGAGGTGAGCGTGGCCGCGGTGATCGGCCCGCTCGCCGGCGAGGTGCGCCGGCTCGGGCGGGCGAGCTTCCGCACCCTCACCGCGTCGTCGCCCTCGACGGCCCATCGGGTGGCGCTCTTCCTCGCCCTGCTCGAGCTCTACAAGCAGGCGCTCGTCGAGATCGAACAGGCGGAGAGCTTCGGCGAGATCGGCGTCAGCTGGACCGGCGGCGACGCCGAGGCCGAC
>DAHUZG010000230.1 GCA_027306715.1 Acidimicrobiaceae bacterium | reverse complement strand
TTCGGCGCCAACTTCTCGGCCCTCCTCGCCTCCCTCGGCGCCCCCGCCGGTGTCGAGCAGCCCGGCGGGGCAGACGGTGCGCTGCCCGTCGGCTGGCCGAGGTGGTGACCGGAGCCGAAGGTGGCCGAGCGGCGGCCGTCGCCAGCGGCGTGAGGCGGCGGCGGTAGGCTGCGGGCGCTGACACGCGGCCGCTGGCCGCCAGAGCGGAGGTCGACACGACGGTGGCGGAGCAGGCAGACCTCACGGCGCCACTGATGGGCCGCGCCGAGGTGCTCGAGCTGGTGCGGGCGCAGCTGGCGGACATCCTCGAGATCGAGCCCGGCGAGATCAACGAGTCCTCGTCCTTCGCCGACGACCTGAACGCCGACTCGCTGGCGCTGATCGAGCTCGTCGAGGCTCTCGAGCAGGAGCTCTCGGCGCAGCTGCCGGACTTCCGCATCGACGACGAGGACCTCGAGGACCTGCGCACCGTGCGTGACGCCGTCGACTACGTGAGCGCCAAGATCGAGGCCGCCTGACGGCCCTTTCCGAGCTGCGGGCGCGCCTCGGCACACACCTGCGCGACCCGGAGCTGGTCCGGCTCGCCCTCACGCACCGTTCCTACGTCGCCGAGTCGGCGGGCAACAGCTCCAACGAGCGGCTCGAGTTCCTCGGCGACGCCGTGCTCGCCCTCGTCGTCGCCGAGCACTGCTATTCGAAAAAGCCGTCGCTTCCCGAGGGCGACCTCGCCCGGATCCGCTCCGCCGTGGTGAGCACCGAGGCGCTGGCGCCGGTCGCCGCCGCGCTCGGCGTCGGCGAGGCCGTCCTTCTCGGCAAGGGCGAGGATGCCTCAGGGGGCCGGGAGAAGGCCTCGATCCTCGCCGACGCCTTCGAGGCGCTGATCGGCGCCTGCTACCTCGACGGCGGCCTCGACGCGGCGCGGGCCTTCGTGCTCGAGCAGCTCGCACCGGCGATCGACGAGGTGATGGAGCGCTCCGAGCTCGGCGACGCCAAGAACCGCCTTCAAGAGCTCGCCGCCAGGCGGGGGATCGACGGGCCGCGCTACCTCGTGAGCTCGAGCGGGCCCGAGCACGCACGGAGCTTCACGGCGCAGGTCTACCTCGGCGAGCGGCTCGTCGGCCGCGGCGAGGGCCGCTCGAAGAAGCACGCCGAGCGGGCGGCGGCCGAGCAGGCCTGCGCCGCTCTCGCCGCCGGCGAGCCGGCGCTCCCGGACCGGGTCGGGCGTGCCTGAGCTGCCCGAGGTCGAGACGGTGAGGCGCGGGCTTGAGGCGGCGGTGACCGGCCGGCGCGTCGCCCAGGTGCAGGTGAGCGGCCGCCGTAGCGTCCGCCGGCAGAGTCCCGCCGCCTTTGTCGCCGCGCTCGAGGGCCGCAGCCTCGTGCGGGCGGGCCGCCACGGCAAGTACCTCCTCATCGGGCTCGACGACGGCGCCACCCTTGTCGTCCACCTCCGGATGAGCGGCCAGCTGCTGCTCGCCGCGAGCGAGGAGGCGTCGCCCCCGCACACCCACGTCCGCCTCCTGTTCGACGGCTTCACCGAGCTCCGGTTCGTCGACCCGCGCACCTTCGGCGAGCTGTTCGTCGCCGGCGAGCACGACGAGAGGGGACGGCCCGTCGAGCTGGCCCTGCTCGGTCCGGACCCGCTCGTCGAGAGGCTCGATGAGCCGCAGCTGCGCCGCCTCCTCGCCGGTCGGCGGGCGCCGATCAAAGCACTGCTGCTCGACCAGCATGTCATCGCCGGCATCGGCAACATCTATGCCGACGAGATCCTGCACCGTGCGCGCATCCGCCCGGACCGCCCCGCCGGCACGCTCGGACCGACGGCGCTGGGGCGGCTCGCCAGCGCGATCTCGGAAATTCTCACCGAGGCCGTCGAGCTGCGCGGCTCGTCGCTTCGCGACGCCCGCTATCGCGACCTGATGGGCGAGCCTGGCGACTACCAGGCGCACCACGCCGTCTATGACCGCGCCGGAAAGCCCTGCCCGACCTGTGGGCGACCCGTCGAGCGGCTCCGCCTGCGCGGGCGCTCGGCACACTTCTGCCGGCGCTGCCAGCGCTGAGGGCGCCCGCGCCCCTGTCACCTCGCCGCTGCCGGGGACCAGGATCGGCCGGCCGAGCATCGGACCGGCCTGTCCTGCAGGGACCCCTGGGCATGCGGGGTCACAACGGCCAGCGGTCGAGGTCGAACCAAACCGCTCTCACCGGGGCCTCTCCTGCGTTCCAGAAGCGGTGCGGCATCGTCGAGGGGAAGGCCATCGAGTCTCCGGCGTCGAGCACGTAGCTCTCGAAGCCGATCTGGACCGCGAGGGTCCCGGCGAGGATCACGCAGTACTCCCGGCCATTGTGCACGATGGCATGGTCGCTTTCCGCCGAGCCCCCGCCGACGGCGTAGGTGACCTCCATGAACTCGACGGCGCTGTCGGTGTTGGGGGTCAGCAGCTCCCAGCGAACGCCCCGCTCGAGGTCGATGGCCCGCCGGTCCGCGCGGCGCAGCACGATGGACAGCTCCTCGCGCGCCGCCGAGCCGGCAGCTGCTGGCTGCGGATCCGGCTCGGGATCGCCCGCTGTGCCGAGCCTGGCGGCTGGCCTCGGCGTACTCCGGTCCCTGGCGCCGGGCTCGTGACCTCCCGCGCCTGCGGGCGCCGCCGGTGCCGGCGAGAACAGGCTGTCGGTCGAGATGTCGAGGGCCGTCGTGATCGCGTACAGGGTACTGACAGAGGGGTTGACTCGACCGCTCTCGATCTGGGAGATCATGCTTGCCGAGCAGTCGACCGACTGGGCGAGAGCGCGCAGGCTCATGCCCCGTGACGAGCGCACCTCGCGGATGCGGCTGCCGAGCAGCTCGATGCTCCGCTCCCGCTTCCCGCCCTGGCCGGCCCCGTCCTGGGCACCTCGGTCCTGGGCACCTCGGTCCTCGGCGGCGCTCCCGACGGCGGCGTCAGAGAGAATGGGCCGGTCGCGGCGAGGGCTCGGGCGGCGCCCGGACGGGGTGTGGCCGGCGCCCTCGGTCGATTGCTGGCCTGATTGCTGGCCTGATTGCTGGCCGGAGCGAGCCACGGCCCAAGGTTAGCAGGGCTTCACACCCAGCCTCTCCCCTCGCGTACGCCGCGGCCGGAGCCGCGTCAGGGGTCTTCGTAGGGAGAACGCGTGACAGAGGGTCGTCGAGCTGGGTCCCGGTCCGGAGAGGCCGCCAGGAGAGGCCCCACGCCATTCAGCCTGGCTGACATCCTTGACAGTGGGACTGAACAGCGCGACGATCCCCCGCAGGCGGGTGGGGCGTCCTCAGGGGCGGGGATCCGCGAAGGGGGGGAAGCATGGGCGGCTCATATCGCGTTCGCCTCGACCAGGTCGATCCCGTCGCTGGCCTCGGGCCGGAAGACGGCTGGGTCGGGATGACCGTCCAGTTCCTTGTCGACCGAGCCGGCGCCGGCTCCCAGCACATGGTCTTCGGCCGGGCGCGGTTTGCTCCCGGCGGGTCCGAGCACCAATGGCACCGCCATCCCGGGGCGGAGGAATTCGCCTTGATCGTCCGCGGCGAGGGCATCGTGCTCGACGGCGACGACGAGATCCCCGTTACCGCTGGTGACGTCGTGTTCCATCCAAAAGGCGCCTGGCACGGCTTCCGCAACACCTCTGCCACCGAGGAGGCCGAGATGATCTGGGGATGGGGAGGTGCTGCCTCCAAGGCCGAGGCAGGCTACGAGCTGCGCCACCCGTCCGGCGAGCGCTGAGGGCGGCGGGGCCGGGAGCGCTCTCGATGCCGGCACGCCCCGGTTCCGCCCCGTCGCTCCGAGCGGCGGCCCGGCGGTCGGAGGTACCGGCATCTGGCAACGCCGCAGCAGCGCGACCACGGCCGGCCGAGACCGAAGGGGGTAGGAAGCGATGAGCGAGCCGAGAGCGGCGATGTTCACCGGCGTGCATCACGTCGGCCTCTCTGTGTCCGACCTCGACCGATCGATGGCCTTTTACGAGAGATTGCTCGGGCGGATGCGGGATTTCAGCACCGAGAGCGAGGGGGAG
>DAHUZG010000222.1 GCA_027306715.1 Acidimicrobiaceae bacterium | reverse complement strand
CGAACATGGGGGTTCGCTGAGTGCGCCGTGGGGATTCCGTGATCGGGCGATGAGCAAACGGCGCGCCCCGCCAAGGCCGTCGTCTCGCGTCCTCGCAGTGGCGCTCGGCGCGGCGGGCGCCGCCGCCCTCGTCGCCCTTGTCGTCGTCCCCCTCATCCCCACCGCCGGACCGGCGGCGCCGGCGGCGCCCGGGGCGCAGCTCGTCATCGCTTCACCGGCACCCGGTAGCCGGACCGCCTCGGCGACCACGCAGGTCAGTCTGCTCGGCCACGCCGCGCTGGCGCTCAGGACGCTCGCGGTCGTCGGCTCGGTGAGCGGAGCCCACAGCGGGCACTTCGCTCGGTACTCGCAGGGCGACGGCGAGAGCTTCGTTCCCACCCGCCCGTTCGAGCCCGGCGAGCGGGTGACCGTGCGGAGCGGCCTCGACATCGCCGGTGCGCCCTCGGGGACCTGGAGCTTCCGGATCGGCAGGCGGCTGCCGGTCGGGGGCCACGAGCCGCTGCCGGCGCTGTCGACGGCGGCGAGCGGAGTCGCTCATTTCGCCTCCGCGCCCTCGGTCGAGCCGCCGGTCGTCACCGTCAGCAGCGGTGCGGGTGACCCCGGCGGGGACTTCTTCCTCACCCCGAAGGGCTCGAGGGGCCAGGCGGGACCGATGATCGTCGACTCCCAGGGTCGACTCGTCTGGTTCGACCCGCTCCCCGGCGACGAGGCGTTCGACCTGAACGTCCAGCGTCTCGGGCACCAGCACGTGCTGACCTGGTTCCAGGGCGTCGTCTCCGACGCCCACGGCGTCGGAGAGGCCGTCATCGCCGACGATCACTACCAGGTTCTCTACACCCTCCGGGGCGGGAACGGATTCGCTCCGGACCTGCACGAGCTGCAGCTGCTGCCGAACGGCGTCGCCATCGTGACGAGCTACCAGGCGCTTGCCTGGAATTTGCGCCCCGCAGGCGGTGCGGCGGAGGGTCTTGTCTGGGACGGCATCGTCCAGGAGCTCGACGTCCGCACCGGTCTCGTCGAGTACGAGTGGCACAGCCTCGACCACGTCGGCGTCGAGAGCTCGGACTTCACGCCCTCGCCGAACCCGAAGCACATCTTCGACTACTTCCACATCAACTCGATCCAGCACCTTGCAGACGGCGACCTGCTCGTCGGGGCGAGGAACACGAGCGCCGTCTACGAGGTCGACCCGGCCGGCGGCGGCTCCGTCGCCTGGGTGCTCGGCGGCAGGCACAGCTCCTTCCCCCTCGGACCGGGGGCAAGGTTCTGGTACCAGCACGACGCCCGGCTGCTGGCCGGCGGGCTCGTCTCGCTGTTCGACGACGAGGCGTCGCCGGCCAGGTCCTACCAGTCGCGCGGCCTCGTGCTGCAGATCGGCGCCCCCGGCTCGACTGCCACCGTCCTCCACAGCTACACCCATCGGCCGGCCCTGCTCGGAGGCGCCCTCGGCAACCTCCAGACGCTGGCCGACGGCGACGTCGTCATCGGCTGGGCGACGACGCCATGGTTCTCGCAGGAGCGTGCCTCGGGCGCCGTCGTCTTCGACGCCCACCTCCCGAACGGCGACGACAGCTACCGCGCCTACCGCTACCACTGGACGGGTACTCCCCGGACGCCTCCGGCGCTCGCCGTCACGGCGTCGGGTGCCACCTCACGGCTGGCGATGAGCTGGAACGGGGCCACCGGAGTCGCCCGCTGGCGGGTGCTCGCGGGTGCCTCGGCGGCGAGCCTTCACGCCGTCGCCAGTGTCACCGAGGACGGATTCGAGACCACGTTGCAGCTGGCGAGCCGCTGGCCGCTCGTCGAGGTCGAGGCGCTCGCCCGGGGCGGGGCCGTGCTCGGCACCTCGGCGGCAGTGCCGACGTCGGGCACGGTCGCCGCCTCCTCGGTCTAGCCCGAGCGGGGTCTAGCTCGGCCTAGCGGGCCACCACCCTCGTCGCCGCGGTCCCGGTACCGCTGAGGCGGACGACGACCTCGAGGTTCTTCACCGGGTGCCGGCGGCTGACCTTGGCGAGCAGCTTGCGACCGGTCTTGTCGAGCTTCACCCGCACCGTGACGTGCTTGCCGAGGCCGATGCGAACCGTGACCACGCCGAGGCGGACGAGGCGGACCCGCGGCCTCTTGGTCTTGGTCTTGGTCTTGGTGGCGGCCGCCCGCCCGGAGCGGCCTGGCAGGCCGAGCGCGGGCAGCCCAGCGGCGGTCGGCCGGGCGAGCTTTCCCTTGCCGGGCTTGGCCGGCTTGGCCGGCTTGGCCGGCTTGTGGGGGCTCAGCGTGACGACGTGGTCGATCGTCACCGTCGCCCTGCACGGGGCACGTAGGCAGACGACCTTCATGTAGACGATGCCGCGGCGGTAAGTGAGTGTCCTCGACCCGAGTCGCAGGAGCGCCTTCAGGATCGAAGGCGGCACCGGGACGACACCGGGCGAGTTGCCACCGCCCGACGAGGTGCCGCCGCGGCCCGAGCCCCCACCCGATCCGCCGCCGGGCCCGGTCGCCGCCGGCTGCGGAGCGCTCACCGTCACCGCCGGCGACTGGCCGAGCGCGGAGGGATCGCCGGACGCCGACGAGGACTCGAGGGTCAAGAAGCTGTAGCTGGCAGGAACGCTCGGGGCAACGGCGGCGGCGGCGCCCGTGTTTCCGTAGTCCACAGAGCAGCTCGCGCCACCCGGCTCGAGGAGGTCGCTGACGACGATCTGCTGGCCGACGACCGACAGCGCCCCGGCGCAGCTCGTGAGCACCTCGCCCGCCGTCCCCGGCGCGAGCGACGGCGGCGACCAACCGCTCGGGACGGTGATCTCGAGCGTCCCCCCGTCGATGCCGCCAGCGGGTGCGCCGGCGTAGTCCCGCGGCCCGGACGTGGCGGCGGTGTAGGTGAGCTGGTAGGCGCCGGCCGCCCCCTCGATGCTCGAATCCGGCGAGACCGTGAGCGTGCCGGTGCCGTTGCCGGCGGTGAGGACATCCTGCACGGCACCGGCGTCACAGGCGCCGCCGCCGGCGGTGACGCCGCGCTCGTCGGTCGTCGGGCAGAGCGTCACGCCCCCCGCCGAGCTGCCGTGCGGGACGATGCCGGCGGCGGGGTTCGGCACGAGCAGGCCGATCGAGTCGAGCGGGCCGCCGTTTCCCTGCAGCTGGCCGAGCTCGGCCGTGAGCCCACTCCCCTCGACGATGTCCCCGGGCCCGCTGCTTGCACAGCTGGCGTCGCTGCTCACGTCGTAGCCGCCGTCGACCCACGAGCCACCGGCAGCGCACGACTCGGACAAGGACGTCGGCGGCGACCGTCGTCGTGCCGATGCCGGCGTTGTCGGCGCTGTCGATCGCCGGGCCACGGCCGGCCTGGTCGGCGACGAAGGTGTCGTTCGTGGCGACGAGCGTGCCGTTTCCCGCGTCGCCGCTGTCGATGGCCCCTCCGTCGGCCGTCGCCGGCCCGCCGTTGCCGGTGAAGGTGGTGGCCGTGACAGTGAGCGACGAGGACCCGGCGGCCCCGCTGTCGATGCCGGCTCCGTCCACGGACCCGGTCAACCCGTCGAAGGCGACGAGCGAGGCGCTGAGGCCCGTCGTGGCGTCCCCACCGTTGAGACCCGCGGCAAGACCGCCTCCGGAGGCGGCGTCGTCGCCCCACAGCTCGATCGAGCTGGCCGTGAGCGAGGCGCTGCCGTGGTGGTCGGCGACGTCGATCCCG
>DAHUZG010000221.1 GCA_027306715.1 Acidimicrobiaceae bacterium | reverse complement strand
CGGGATCGCGGTGACCGAGGTCCCCGCCACCGTCTCGGAGCGGCGCCCGTCGCGCTCGCCGATCTGGCGGCGCGGCATCGAGGCGGTGGGCGGCCTCGTCCAGCTCTGGTGGTTGCTGCGCCGCGAGACGCGGCGGGACTGAGCGAGGTTGCTCAGCGCCGCAGCACCCGCTTGCTCTTGGCGTTGAGGTGGGGATCGGCGAGAAGGGAGAGGATGCTGCGAAGGTCCTGGCGCGCCCAGGCGAGACTTGCCTCGGCCCGGTGCAGCTCCGCTCCGGCCGTGGTCAGCACCGGGACCGCAGCCGGCAAGTCGCTGGCGGCGAGCGACAGAACCCTGGCGGCGACCGGCCCTGCGAGGGTCATCGTCATGCCCGCGGCGCTCGTCAGCCGCTTGATCAACGCGTGCAGCTCGGCGAGCTTGCGCTTGGCGGCGTGAGCGGCAGCAATGGCAGTACCGAGATCAGGCTCGAGCGCCCGCAGCGAGGCGGCTGCTGAAGAATCGGTGTCGGCGCGAAGCACGAGCTTCACCTGCGGAGTGAGGATCGCATACACGTGCAGGCCGATCATCTGCATGGCAGCTGCATGTAGCTGGAGGGTGGTGGTGGCGCTCCCGACGGCGCCCGAGAGCGCGGCGAGCGTGCTCTGGGCGCCGGTGACGAGCCCGGTGAGCACGGCGCGGTCGCCGCTGGCGAGCGTCATCGACGCCACCAGCTTGGACTCGAGCCCACCGGTCTGGGCGACGCGGTCAGCAAGAGCCGTCTGCAACCACTGCTGATCGGCCCCGAAGGTGGTGGGTGGCCCGAACGACGGCGCAAAGCCGTCCGAGGTAGGGCTCGCCGACGGCCCGACGGGCGCCGCGGGAGCAGCAGTCGTGGAGGTCGTCGTCGTCCCGACTCTGGCGTGCTGCGCCCGATACGACGAGGCACCGGCGGCACCGGCAGCGGAGGCGACGAGCACGCAGAGGCCGACGGCGGCGACGGCGACGGCCCCCATGGCCACCCGGCCGCGCTTCATCGTCGTGCCCACGGGGCGCTCCTCTGCTCCTTGTCGTCTGCCTGTCTATTCTGTCGCCAATCGACCTCAGCTCGATTGGCGAGCTGTGATGGATGTGTGAAGGCGCCGGCGCCCCCGGGGGGTGCCACGGCGGGGCGGCCGACCACCGGTATCGTTCGCCCGTGCCCCAAAAGCCGTTGTCGCGGCCCGGCGGCCGTCACGTCTCGGTGCACCATGCGCGCAGGGCTCGGAGATGGCCGAAGCGCGTCCTCATCGGCTCGCTGTCGCTCGTCGTCCTCGCGGTGCTGCTCGCCGCGGCGGCGTTCGTCTATGCGCGCTACACCTACGACAAGCTGCACAAGGCCAGCGTTCACGGGTTGACCGCGATGATCCCCGGCAAGCCCTTCGACATCCTCCTTGTCGGCTCCGACAGCCGGGCATTCGTCTCGACCGCTGCGCAGGCCTCTGCGTTCGGCTCCCAGCAGACCCAGACCGGCCAGCGCTCGGACGTGATCATCGTGGCCCGCATCGTGCCGGCGACACATCAGATGAAGCTGCTCTCGATCCCGCGTGACACCTGGGTCGACATCCCCGGGAGCATCCCCGCCGTGTCGGGCCCGAACCGGATCAACGTCGCCTACAACTCAGGACCGAGCCTGCTCGTCCAGACGATCTGGCAGACCTTCCACATCCCTGTCACGTACTACGTGAGCGTCGACTTCCCCGCATTCCAGGGGATGGTCGATGCGCTCGGCGGGATCTACCTCGACTTCCCCTACCCGGCGCAGGATCCCTACTCCGGTCTCGACATCACGACGACAGGATGCCAGCTCGTCAACGGCGCCCAGGCCCTCGCCCTCGTGCGCAGCCGCCACTTCCACTACTACGCCAACGGCGGCTGGCAGTACGACGGGCTCTCCGACCTCAGCAGGATCCAGCGCCAGGACGCCTTCTTCCGGGCCGTGCTCGAGCGGATCCGCTCGTCACTCAGCCTCACCAGCTTGACCACGTTGAACAGCTTCGTCGACGCCGCCTCGTCCGGGCTCACGATCGACTCCTCGCTCTCGGAGGGCGAGATCCTCAGCCTGGCCCGGATGTTCAAAGGCGTCAGCCTGAGCGCGCTGCAGACCGAGACGCTACCCACCTCGCCCGACACGATCTCGGGCCAGAGCGTGCTCGTCCCCGTCGTGGGGCCGGACCAGCAGGTGCTCGACCAGTTCCTCGCCTTCGGCTCGGCCCCGGCACGCTCCGGCGCTGCGGGCTCGCCGCCCTCGTCGGGCTCGGCTACCCCATCGAGCTCGTCGTCCCCGTCGAGCTCCCTTCGTGCCGGGGCGTCGCCGGGCCGCGCCGGCGCGCCCGGCACCCTCGCCTCGGTTCTGCTCGGCACCGCCTCCGCGCCCGGGGCGCCGGGTTCGGCGACGGTCAATACCGTCCCCGGCACGCCGAC
>DAHUZG010000264.1 GCA_027306715.1 Acidimicrobiaceae bacterium | reverse complement strand
TCCCGGTCGGCGAGCTCATCGAGGTCGTCGACGCCACCGCCCGGCTGGCGAGCGGGGAGCGGGCGAGCAGCCGGATCGTCGTCCGCCACCCGCTGCAGCCGTTCGACCCGCGCTGCTTCGTCCCGGGCGAGCTCGTCCCGGGCCGGCCGTGGAGCTTCGACGCCGTCGCACTCGGCGGGGCGCGTGCCGCGCTCGGGCCGCGGGCGGCGCGCCTGGCGTTCCTGGCGGAGCCGCTGCCGCCGCTCGAGGAAGAGGTGGTCGAGCTCGCCGACCTCGTCCGTTTCGTCCAGCAGCCGGTGGCGACCTTCCTGCGGCGGCGGCTCGGCCTGCGCCTCGGTGGGCGTGACGAGGAGGTCGTCGATGCCCTGCCGGTGGAGCTGAACGGGCTCGACGGCTTCCGTGTCGGCGACCGCCTGCTCCGCGGGCGCAGCAGCGGCCTCGGGCGGGACGCCTGCGAGGCCGCCGAGCGGGCGCGCGGCGAGCTGCCGCCGGGCGCTCTCGCCGACCTCGTACTCGCCGGCTGCGAGAAGACCGTCGCCGAGCTCCTCGCCGCCTGGGCTGAGCTCGTCGACGACGGCTCGCCGGCCGTGACGCTCGACGTCCAGCTCCCGCTCGCGGGCGGGTCGCTTCTCGCCGGCAGCGTGCCCGGCGTGCGCGGCGGCGCGCTGTGCGGGATCGGCTACGCACGTCTGGCGCCCGGCAAGCGGCTCGCCGCCTGGGTGCAGCTGCTGGCGCTCGCCGCCGCTTGCCCCGACGAGGTGACCGGGGCGGTGACGATCGGGCGCGTCGTCGCCAGCACGACCCGTACCGTCGCCGTCTCGAGCCTGCACCCGCCTGAGGGCGGCGCCGACGCTGCCCGGGAGCTGATCGGCCAGCTCGTCGATCTCTACCGGGCAGGGATGCGTCGCCCGCTGCCGATCGCCGAGCGGACGAGCGAGGCCTGGGCGGCGGCGGCGCGCCGGGCGCGCCTCGAAGCAGCCGGGGGTGCCCCGCCCCGGGACGGGCCAGATCCCGTCCTCACCGCGGCAGGCGCCTGCTGGCACTCCGGCGACCGGCGCCGTCCGGGAGAGGACGAAGCGCCCGAGCAGCTGCTCGCCCTCGGGCCGCGCCGGATCGACGAGGTGCTCGGGGAGCCGGCCGGGGAGGACGAGCTCGCTCCGCCGTGGCCCGCCGGCGAGAGAGGCCGGTTCGCCGGCTACGCCCGCCGGCTGTGGGACCCGCTGCTCGAGCACGAGCGGTTGAGCCAGCGGTGAGCGGCCGGGGCATCACCGACGCCAGCTCCGACGCCAGCTTCGACGCCAGCTTCGACGTCTGCGGCGAGCTGCCGGGCCCGGGCGTGACGCTGCTCGAGGCGAGCGCCGGCACCGGCAAGACCTTCACCATCGCCTCGCTGGCGGCTCGCTACCTCGCCGAGCGCCACACCGTCGACGAGCTGCTCGTCGTCACCTTCCCCCGTGCCGCCACCGGAGAGCTGCGCGACCGCGTCCGGCGCCGCCTCGCCGAGACCGTTGAAGGGCTTTCCCGGGCCGGCGCCGGCGTGGCGCCGGACGACCCGCTCGTCGCCCTCCTCGCGAGCGGGGGCGCGGACGTGCTCGCCGAGCGGCGCCGGCGGCTGGAGGCGGCCCTGCGCCGTTTCGACGGAGCGACGATCACGACGACGCACGGCTTCTGCCAGCA
>DAHUZG010000263.1 GCA_027306715.1 Acidimicrobiaceae bacterium | reverse complement strand
CCCTCGAGGTTCACCCCGGCTGCGGTGAGGTCCTGGATCCGGCGCAAACGTGCGATGTCGGCGTCGGAGTAGCGCCGCGTCCCACCGGACGTGCGCGCCGGGTCGAGCAGGCCCCTCCGTTCGTAGATGCGCAGAGTCTGGGGGTGCACGCCGGCCAGCTCGGCGGCGACCGAGATCACGTACACCGCTGCCCGGGCTCGCAGCCCCGGCTCGAGGCGAGCGCCGTGGCGCCGGATCGGGCTCTGCTCCTGCTCCTGCTCATCCATCGCGTCACACCTGCAGATAGTCGCGCGGGGAACCGGGCGCGGCGGCTGCGAGCGCCTCGAGCGCCTTGCGCTCGGCGGTGCTGACCTGGCTCGGCACGGCGATCTCGACGGTCACGAGAAGGTCGCCGTGCTGGCTTCCGCGGCGCAACCCGTGCTCGCGCACCCGGAAGGTGCGCCCGTGGCGGGTCCCGGGCGGCAGCTTCAAGCTGACCTGGCCGCCCTCGATGGTCGGCACGGTGATCGTCGAGCCGAGCGCCACCTCGGCGAAGGTGACCGGCACGGTCAAGGTGAGGTCGCGGCCGCGCCGGCCGAAGAGCGGATGCGGCTTCACCCGCACGGTGACGAAGAGATCGCCAGGGGGGCCGCCGGCCCTGCCCGGCTCCCCCCGGCTCTTCACCCGGATCCGCTGGCCGTCGTCGACGCCGGCGGGGATGCGCACCTTGACCTGCCGCTGGCGGCGCTCGAAACCGGTCCCGAAACAGGTCGGGCAGGGGTCGGTGATCTTGGTACCCCTCCCGCCGCACTCCGGGCACGGCGACGACAGCGAGAACAGGCCCTGGTTGTCGTTGAGCACGCCGGTCCCGCCGCAGCGCGGGCAGACGACCGGGGTGCTGCCCGGCCGCGAGCCGCTCCCGGAACAGGTGCGGCAGGTCTGCTGGGTCGTGACGTTGACCGAGGTGACGACCCCTTCGACCGCCTCGTCGAAGGCGAGGTGCAGCTCGGCCTCGACGTCGGCGCCACGCTGAGGGCCGACCCCTGCGCCCGGGCGCCGGCGGGCGGCTCCGCCGGGCTGGCGGAAGATGCCGCTGAAGAGGTCACCGAGATCCTCCACCCGGAAGCTGCCGAAACCGCCGCCGTTGCCGCCGCCACCCCCGAAGACGTTGCCGACCGGGCCGAGCCGGCGGACCTCGTCGTACTCCTTGCGCTTCTCGGCGTCACCGAGGACGTCGTAGGCGGCGGTGATCTCCTTGAAGCGGTCCTCGGCGCCGGGGTTGGCGTCGGGGTGGTACTGCTTGGCGAGCTTGCGGTAGGCGCGCGTCAGCTCCTTGTCGCTCGCCTGGGGGGAGACGCCGAGAACCTTGTAGTAGTCCGTCTCGAACCACTCACGCTGTGGCGCCAAGGCTGCTCCTCACCGGCCCGCCGACGCCGGCAGGCCGACCGCTCCGAGATGCCCGTGCGCCCGCCATCGGCTCAGCCACGGACCTTGACCATCGCCGGGCGCATCACCCGGCCTTTCAGCAGGTAGCCGGCACGCATCACCTCGTCGACGACGGGACCGCCCGAGCCGTCGACGGCGCCGGCCTCGGCGTGGGCGACGGCGTCGTGCACCGTCGGGTCGAAGTCGACGTCGACCGCATCGATCCGCTCCAACCCCTCCTTGGCGAGCGTCTCGCGAAGGAGCCCCCCGACCTGCGCGAGGGCGGTGCCGGCGTCGCCCCCGGCGCCTTCGCCGGACTCGCCGAGATGGGCCATCGCCAGTTCGTAGGCGTCGAGCACCGGCAGCAGCCGCTCCAACAGCGCCTCGCTGGCGCGGCTACGGACCTCGGCCAGCTGCCGCTCGGTGCGCTTGCGGAAGTTGTCGAAGTCCGCCTGCAGCCGACGCAGCGAGTCGAGGTACTCGTCCCGCTCGGCGAGGGCGGTGAGGAGCAGATCCTCGTCGAGGATCGCACCCACGTCCTCACCGGTCGCTGCGGCACGCGCCACGCTCGGGAAAAAGGCGTCCATCTCGTCGTCGCGGTCGGCCGCTTCCGGCTCGGACGCCGCCGCCGGCTCGGACGCCGCCGCCGCCGGCTCGGCGCCGGCTGCAGCTGCGGACGCCGGGGCGTCGGCTGCGTCGTCACGGGCCGCTCCGGCGCGCCCCTCCTCGGCCGTCCCGGCCCCTGCTCTCCCGGCCTCAGCTCTGCCGGCCTCAGCTCTCCGGGTCCCTTCAGCTGCGTGACGGGAGGCGGCCGATCGCTGGCCGCCGCCGCCCGCAGCGTTGCGATGGCTCGGTGCCGGCCCGGGCGTGGCGTCACCGGGGCGCTCACCGTTGCCGGAGCTGCCGGCGCGCTCTTCGCCGGCGGCTCCGCCGAGGTCGCCGGCCTCGGCGGGTCCCGGGGCGAAGCGGTCCTTCGGGCTCATGCCTGCTCCGCGCTCGGCTCGTCGACGATCTCGGCGTCGACGACCTCGTCGTCGCTGCTCTGGTGCGAGCCGCCGCCACCGGGTGCGCTGCCGTTGGCGGCGCCGGGTGTGCCGGAGCTCTGGCTGTAAAGCCGCTCGGCGAGAGTCTGGCTGACCGTGCCGAGCCGCTCGGTGGCGGTCTTCACGGCCTCGACGTCGCTGCCGGCGAGCGCCTCGCGCACGGCTTTGACGGCGCCTTCGACGTTCTCCTTCTCGTCGCTCGTGATCTTGTCACCGGAGTCCTTCACCAGCTTCTCGATGCGGTGCACGAGCGAGTCGGCCTGGTTCCGGGTCTCTGCCTCCTCGCGGCGGCGCCGGTCCTCCTCGGCGTGGGACTCGGCGTCGCGCACCATCCGGTCGATGTCGTCCTTCGGCAGCGACGACTGCCCCGTGATCGTCATCGACTGCTCCTTGCCGGTCGCCCTGTCCTTGGCCGAGACGTGGACGATGCCGTTGGCGTCGATGTCGAAGGTGACCTCGATCTGCGGCACGCCCTGGGGGGCGGGAGGCAGGTCGACGAGCTGGAACTTGCCCAGGGTCTTGTTGAACATCGCCATGTCCCGCTCCCCCTGAAGGACGTGGATCTCGACCGAGGGCTGGTTGTCCTCGGCGGTCGTGAAGACCTCCGAGCGCTTGGTCGGGATCGTCGTGTTCCGCTCGATGAGGCGGTGCATGATCCCGCCCTTGGTCTCGATCCCGAGGCTGAGCGGGGTGACGTCGAGCAGGAGGACGTCCTTCACCTCGCCCTTGAGCACGCCGGCCTGGATCGCCGCGCCGACGGCGACGACCTCGTCGGGGTTGACGCCCTTGTGCGGCTCCTTGCCGGTGATCGACTGGACGAGGTCCTGGATGGCCGGCATCCGCGTCGACCCGCCGACGAGCACGACGTGGTGGATGTCAGAGATCGCCACGCCGGCGTCCTTGATCGCCTGCTCGAACGGGCCGCGACAGGCCTCGACGAGGTCCTCGGTCAGCTCCTGGAACTTGGCCCTCGTCAGCTTGAGGTCGAGGTGCTTCGGGCCCTCGGAGGTGGCGGTGATGAAGGGGAGGTTGATCGTCGTCTCCTGGACCGCGGAGAGCTCGATCTTGGCCTTCTCGGCCGCCTCCTTGAGGCGCTGGGTGGCCATCTTGTCGTTGGCGAGGTCGACGCCTTCGGTGTCCTTGAAGGTCTTGACGAGCGAGTCGATGACGCGCTGGTCCCAGTCGTCGCCGCCGAGGTGGGAGTTGCCGTTCGTGGCCTTCACCTCGAAGACGCCCTCGCCGATGTCGAGCACCGAGACGTCGAAGGTCCCTCCGCCGAGGTCGAAGACGAGCACCGTCTGGTCGGCGCCCTCCTTGTCGAGCCCGTAGGCGAGAGCGGCGGCGGTGGGCTCGTTGATGATCCGGAGCACCTCGAGCCCGGCGATCTGGCCGGCCTCCTTGGTGGCGGTTCGCTGGGCGTCGTTGAAGTACGCCGGGACGGTGATGACCGCCTGGGTCACGCCGGTGCCGAGGTAGCTCTCGGCGTCCCTCTTGAGCTTCTGGAGGATGCGGGCGGAGATCTCCTGGGGCGAGTAGCCCTTG
>DAHUZG010000260.1 GCA_027306715.1 Acidimicrobiaceae bacterium | reverse complement strand
GACGAGCCGGTGGTGCTCGAGCTCGGCCGTCCGGGCCGCCGTGGCGTGATCGCCCCGGCGCTCGAGCCCGAGGTGGCGGCCGTGGCGACAGGCGGCCTGCTGTCGCCCGGCTCGTTGCGTCGGCATGCCCCCCGGCTCCCGGAGCTGAGCGAGTGGGAGGTGCTGCGGCACTACCTCCGCCTCTCCCAGGAGACGCTCGGGATGATGGGGATCAGCCTCTTCGGCACCTGCACGATGAAGTTCAACCCGGCCGTCGCCGAGCAGGCCGTCCGCCGCCCGGAGGTGCGCGAGCTCCACCCGCTCCAGCACCCCGACACGATGCAGGGCCTGCTCGAGATCGTCCACCGGCTCGACCTGGCGCTGCGCGAGCTGTCGGGGATGGACCGCTTCGTCTTCCAACCCGGGGGCGGCGCCGACGCCGCCTGGCTGCAGGCCTGCCTCACCCGGGCGTACCACGAGGCCCGTGGCGAGCTGGGCACCCGCGACGAGATCGTGACGACGATCCAGGCTCATCCCTGCAACGCGGCGACCGCCGCGGCGGCAGGCTTCACGGTGATCACCCTCCCGCTCGAGAAGGGCGGGTACCCCTCGCTCGAGGCGCTGAAGGCGGCGGTCAGCGAGCGCACGGCTGCGCTTTTCGTCAACAATCCCGACGACATGGGGATCTACAACCCGAGCATCACGAAGTGGGTGGAGGCCGTCCACGACGCCGGCGGCCTGTGCTTTTACGACCACGCCAACTTCAACGGCGTGATGGGCAAGATCCGCGCCGCCGAGCTCGGCTTCGACGCCTGCATGTTCATGCTGCACAAGACCTTCGGCGTGCCGAAGGGCGGCGGCGGCCCGGCCGTCGGCGCCTACGGCTGCATCGCCGAGCTCGAGCCGTACCTGCCCGGCCCGCTCGTGGTCGAGGAGGACGGCGCCTACCGCCTCGCCGAGCCCGAGCAGGGCATCGGCCGCATCCGCGAGTACGCCGGCAACCTCCCCCAGGTCGTCCGCGCCTACGCCTGGGTGCGCGCCATGGGGGCTTCGGGCATCGACGAGGCCTCCGACCTCTCGGTGCTCGCGAGCAACTACATCGATGCACGATTGTGCAAGATCCGCGGCGTGACGCGATCGCACCCCGAGCTCGACTTCCCGCGCCTTGAGATGTTCCGCTACTCCCTCGAGCAGCTGCGCGAGGAGACCGGAGTCACCGCCGTCGACGTGCAGAACCGGATGACCGACTTCGGCATCGACGCCTTCTGGCTGAGCCACGAGCCCTGGGTGCTGCCCGAGCCGTTCACCCCCGAGGCCGGCGAGCTGTGGTCCAAAGAGGACATCGACGAGTGGATCGCCGTCCTCGAGCTCGTCTGCAACGAGGCCTACGAGCTGCCCGAGGTCGTCCGCACCGCCCCGCACCGCCAGGTCACCCGCCGCATCGACGGGGCCGGTCTCGACGACCCGGCGCGCTGGGCGACGACGTGGCGCGCCCACCGCCGGAAGAGCGGCGCGGGCGCGGGCTGACCGGTGCGCGTCGCCAAGCCGGGGGTGAGCACAGCCGAGGCGGACCTCTCTGTGAGCCTCAGCGGGGAGGCGCTGGCGGCGCGCGCCGGAGAGAGCGTGGCGGCGGCGCTCGTCGCCGCCGGGCGCTACGGCTGCCGCACGACCCGCAGCGGTGCCGCCCGCGGCGTCTTCTGCGGGATGGGCGTCTGCGCCGAGTGCGCCGTCACGATCGACGGCGTCGGCGGCCGGCTGGCGTGCCTCGAGAAGGTCCGGCCGGGGATGTCGATCGAGCCCGACCCTCCGGCTCGCCGGTTCGCCGCTTCCGCCGCTGCCGCCGGCGCCGCTGCCGCCGGCGCTGCCGGCGCCGCCGGTCCTGACGAAAAGGCGCCCCTTCTTGAGGAGGAGGTCCGCTGCGAGGTCCTCGTCGTCGGCGCCGGGCCCGCCGGGCTCGCCGCCGCCGTGGCGGCTCGTCGCGCCGGCGCTGGTGTCGTCGTCGTCGACGAGCGCTCCGGCGCCGGCGGCCAGTACTTCAAGCAACCCGCCTTCGCCGTCGAGGAGGAGGCGCTCGACCGCCAGTACCGTTCCGGACGGCAGCTGATCGCCGCCGCACTCGCGAGCGGAGCACGCCTTGTCAGCGGGGTGCGGGTATGGGGCCAGGACGGCCCCGGGACCCTTCTCGGCGCCGCCCCCGACCGCCGCTACGTCTTCCGGGCCGAGGCGCTCGTCATCTCGAGCGGCGCCTTCGAGCGCGCCGTCCCCTTCCCCGGCTGGACGCTGCCTGGCGTGATGACGACCGGTGCGGCACAGACGCTTCTTCGCAGCTACCTCGTGGCGGCGGGGCGGCGCGTGCTCGTCTCGGGCAACGGGCCGCTCAACATCCAGGTGGCGGCGGAGCTCGTCGCCGCCGGCGTCGAGGTCGTCGCCGTCGCCGAGCTGGCACGGCTCTACCACCCGGGGAACGCCCGCTTCCTGGCGCAGATGGCTCTCACCGGCCAGCGCCAGCTGCTCGACGGCAGCCGTTACCTCGCCACGCTGCGCCGTGCCGGGGTGCAGGTCCTCGGTGGCCACGCCGTCGTCGAGGTCGCCGGCGACGGCCGGGCGCAGGTGGCGACGCTCGCGCCGATCGGCCCCGACGGCAGGGCGCTTCAGCGCGGCAAGCGCCGCGTCGAGGTCGACGCCGTCTGCCTCGGGTTCGGCTTCGTCCCCTCGAGCGAGCTGGCGCGCTCGCTCGGCTGCGTCGCCGACCTCGACGAGCGCAGCGGGGCCCTCGTCGTGCGCCGCGACCGTGCCGGCAGGACGAGCGTGCCCGGCGTGCTCGTGGCCGGCGACGGGGGGCGCATCGGGGGCGCCGAGGTGGCGCGGGCGAGCGGGACCTTGGCCGGGATCGCCGCCGCCGAGGTCGCTCGACGCCGCGCCGGGCGCCGCACGCCCGGTCGCCCCGGGAGCCGGGAGAGGCTGACGCTGGCGGCCGGGCGGCGCCGCGCCGAGCTCCAGCTGCGCCGCGACGAGGCCTTCCAGGGCGCGCTCTGGGGCCTTTTCGCTGCGCCTCGCCTCGTCGAGCAGCTCGCCGAGGCGGGAACGATCGTCTGCCGCTGCGAGGAGGTGACCCTGTCCGAGCTCGAGCGGGCGGCCGAGCCGTGGCTCGCCGCAGCCGGCCCGTTGAAGCGGGCGACGCGGGCGGGGATGGGCAAGTGCCAGGGGCGCTACTGCTCGCCTGTGGTGACGGCGCTCGCAGCCCGCCGAGCCGGGGTCGCGGCCGGGCGGCTCTCGGGGTTCATGCCGCAGGCCCCGTTCTTGCCGGTCCCTGTCGGGGCGATCGCCGAGGCGGCGCCGGCGCCGATGCAGACGACGAGCCCCGTCGAGGGCAGGACCTTCCCTGAGAGGTAGCTCGAGAGGCGGGACGGCCCGCCGCAGCCTCCGGCCCCCCCGGATCGGACCGGGCGAGCCGTAGGTAGAGCCTCGCGGGGATGCAGGCCGTGATCTCGGCGTGCTCGCCGTCTAGCATCCTGACGGTGGCTCGCCACCACGGTGGCCAGGCGGGTCCCGGCCGATCGCGAACCGCCAAGGACGCCAATGACCATCTCGGAGCTCAGTGCAGCCGCTCGGGGGGCCACCGTGCCGGTGCTCCCGCCGAAGGGGCTCAACACCAGCTTCTACCTCGACCTCAACAGTTTCTCCCGGCAGACCGCCTGGGCGCACGCGTTCATGCACGCCTACGCGCTGTGGCTCGGGCCGGTTCTCCTTGCGGTCATCTTCGTGGCCGTCTACGCCGTCTTGTGGTGGGACCGTCACGGCCGTGCCGTGGCGCTCCTGTTCCTCGGAGGGCTGGGCACCCTCGCCGCCCTCGGCCTCAACCAGTTGGTCGGCCATGCCGCCGGGGAGCTTCGGCCCTACGCCACCCACCCGCACGCGCTCGTGCTCGTCGGCAAGACCAGCGACTACTCCTTCCCCTCCGACCACTCGGTCCTCGCCGGCGGCCTCACCGTCGCCGTGCTGCTCGTCCTCTTCGCCGGCGCCCGGCACGGCGCCCGGCACGGCGCCGGGCGAGCGGGCTCGCAGCCCGCCGGCGCCGCCGGGACTTCCGGCGCCGGGACTTCCGGCGCCCTTGCCGCCCTCACCGCCGCCAGCGTGGTGCTCGGGCTGTTCCTCTGCTTCGCCCGGGTGTACGTCGGCGCCCACTATCCCGGTGACGTGGTCGCCGGCTACCTCCTCGCCGCCCTCGTCGTCGCACTCGTGTCGCTCCTGAGACCGGTGAGCTACCTGCTGTTCTGATA
>DAHUZG010000195.1 GCA_027306715.1 Acidimicrobiaceae bacterium | reverse complement strand
GACCGAGCTTGGCGGGGCCGGGGCGGCCGGACCGTCCGACCTCGCCGTCGGGGCCTTCAGCGATGCCGCCCCGTGGCTCGTCGACCGCTCGCAGATGACGTGGCTCGTCGGGCTGCAGGCGGTCCGGGAGCGCACGCGGGCCGAGGTGCCGGCGCTGACCGCCCGGCGCCGCCTCCCGCCGTGGCGCCGGATCGTGCTCGTCACCGGGAAGATCGGCGTCGCGCTGCTCGGCTGGTACCTCGTCGACCGCGGCAAGGGAAGGGCGCGCTCCTACGGCGGGCTCTCACGCCGGCTCCGCCTCGCCTTCCAGGCTCTCGGCCCGACCTACATCAAGCTTGGCCAGATCCTCTCCTCCGGGGAGGGGATCTTCCCCGAGGAGCTCGTCGGGGAGTTCAAGCTGCTTCGAGACCGCGTCCCCGCGGTCGGCTTCGACGAGGTGCGCACCGTCGTCGAGAGCGAGCTCGGCCGCCCGCTCGAGGAGGTCTTCCGGAGCTTCGAGCGCCAGCCGATCGCCGCCGCCTCGATAGCCCAGGTCCACGGCGCCGTGCTGCAAAGCGGCGAGTCGGTCGTCGTCAAGGTCCAACGGCCGCACATCGGCGAGCTCGTGCGCAACGACCTGGCGGTGATGAGCTTTTTGGCGCCGTTGCTCGTCGGCCGGATCCCGGTTGCCGTGCTCGCCAACCCGCCGGCGCTGATCGAGCTGTTCGCCGAGACGATCGTCGAGGAGCTCGACTTCCGCCTCGAGGCCGAGAGCATGCTCGACGTCGCTCACGTGCTGGCGGTGACCGAGCAACGGGCGATTGTCGTCCCGCGGCCGCACCCGCGCCTTGTGACGCCGCGGTTGCTCGTGATGGAACGGCTCGGCGGCTTCTCCTGGGACGACGTCGCCGGGATGCGCCGGGCGGGGATCGACACCGAGGCGGTGCTGCGCGCCGCCGTGGTGTCGTTTCTCGAGGGGGCGATGCTCTTCGGGGTCTTCCACGGCGACCTCCACGGCGGCAACCTCTTCGTCGAGGAAGACGGCCGCACCGTGCTGCTCGACTTCGGCATCACCGGTCGCCTCGACGAGCCGAAGCGGCGGGCGTTCCTGCGCCTTGTCATGGGCGGGACGATGAACGACGTCCGCTCCCAGGTGGAGGCGTTGCGCGAGCTCGGGGCGCTGCGGCCCGACGCCGACGTCGACCAGGTGGTTCACGATCTCGGGCTCGACGCTCCCCCGCAGGACGTCGTGCAGATGAGCGCCGAGGAGCTCACCGCCCAGCTGCGTGATCTCACCAAGCAGCTCCTCGCCTACGGGGCGAAGATGCCGAAAGAGCTGATGCTGTTCGTCAAGGACATCCTCTTCCTTGACGGAGCGGTCGCCCGTTTCGCTCCTGACGTCGACCTGCTCGGGGAGGTCGCCCAGATCGCCGCCTATTTCGCCACCCGTCACGGGGGTCGCATCTCCGCCGAGATCGGTGTCGACCCCCGGGAGCAGCAGGTCGACCTCGATGGGGTGCGCGCCACGCTCGGGGTCGGTGCCGAGACCGAGCGGATCAGCTACCGCGAGCTGCAGGAGCGCCGCGAGGCGGTGCGCAAGAAGTTCCAGTAGCGAGCGGCGGTGGTCGGGACCGGTCGCGATCATGACCGGCGGCGGTAGGGACCGGCTGCGGTAGGCAGGTGGTGAACCCGCGCTCCTAGCTTCCCCGCTGCCAAGTGGGGTGGCATCGGGCCCCCCGCCGGTAGCGCGAAGGAGCTCCCGTGGGACCAGAACCGGATCTGCTGGCGGTGTCGATCCTGCTCGAGGCCGACCCGGCGCTGGCACCGTTCGTGCAGGAGCTGGCGCTGCTCTACGACGAGGACCTCTCGCCGCATGCGGCCTTCAGCGAGCTCGCCGACCACGTCAGTGAGCTGCTCGAGCACGAGGGCGATGAGATGGACCGGCTCGAGGCGATCTTCGTGGCGATCGAGCAGGTCGTGCTCCGCGCCGGCAGCGAGGTCGTCGAGTCCGTCGCCTTCGGGTTCTTCGACTCGCTGGCGCCGGGCGTCGCGGCCCGAGTCGGCTGCTACCTCGGCCCGGCGACCGAGGCCCTCCTCGATCGGCTCGACAGCGGCGCGCTCGACGACATCTACCTCTACGGGGACGGGCTCGGCCCCGAGCTCGACCGAGGTGCCGCCAGAGAGGACGACGCAGAGGTCGGCGCCGAGGGCGCAGAGGGCGCAGAGGACGACGGCGAGCTGCTCGCAGAGTGCACGCAGCTGCGGGCCGAGGTCGTGGAGGCGAGGGGCCGCAGGTCTCCAGCGTCAGCCGCGCAGCTTTGCCGGCAACGCCGCCTCGACGGCTGCGATGCAGCCCGCCCGTAGCTCGCCGACCTCGGCGTCGGTGAGAGTCCGGTCCGCTGCGCTGAAGCGCAGCCGGTAGGTGAGGCTGCGACTGCCCTCCGACAGCCCGGGCCCGCGGTAGACGTCGATCAGGCGGACCCACTCACAGCAGGGGCCGGCCGCCGCGGCGAGTGCGCGCTCGAGGGCGGCGGCAGGGGTCGCCTCGTCGAGGGAGAAGGCGAGGTCGATGTCGCTCGAGGGGTACGGGCTCACCGGGCGTGCGAGCGGAGAGCGCCGCGGCAGAACGAGCAGGGCATCGAGGTCGAGCAGGATCCAGCCCACCGAGCGCTCGGCTGCAATGCCGAACGTCGCGAGGACGTCGGGGTCGACCTCGCCGACGACACCGACGGCGCCGAGCCCGGTGGTCGGAGCCGAGACGACGACCTCGGCGGAGCGGGTCGGATGCGCCCCGAGGGCGAGCGTGCCGGCCGCCTCACCGAGGGGCTCGAGGGCGTAGCCCTCCGGAGCCAGTCGGAGACCCTCGGCGAGCAGCCGCCAGGTGTGCACCGCGTCGACGGTGCTGTCGCCTTCCTCGGCAAGGACGATGGCCAGATGCTCGCGCTCTGCCGGCAGCGCGGCGCCCACGCCAGGAGCCGTGAAGACGTGGCCGACCTCGAACAGCCGCACCGAGCCGTAACGCCGCGCCGCATTGCGGCGAAGCGCAGCCAGCAGGCCCGGCAGCAGATGGGCCCGCAGCACCGACTCCTCGCGCGCCATCGGGTTGGCGACCCCGACCAGCAGCTTCGACTCGACGAGTCGGGAATGCTCGTCGGGATCCACCATCGACGCCGTCCACGCCTCGTGTGCACCGGTCGAGGCTGCCAGCCGGCGGAGCAGCCGGCGCTCGGCCTGGCGCCCGCTCAGGCGACCGATCGCAGGCGACCGCCGCTCGGTGCGGGCGATGTGCTCGTATCCGTAGTGCCGGGCGACCTCCTCGACGACGTCGACCTCGCGGGTGACGTCGGGGCGGAAGCTCGGCACCGTCACCGCCAGCAGCCCCCCGGCTCCCCCTCCTTCGGCTCCGGCACCCGAGAAGCCTTCCGCTCCGGCGAGCGGATCGCCCCCGGCGGGCTCGGCCAAAAAGCCGATCGGCCGCAGATAGCCGGCGATCGCCTCGGCATCGAGCTCGGTCCCGAGCAGGGCATTGGCACGCTCGGTGCGGACGGTGAGCCGGCGCGGCCGGTACGGCTCGGCGCAGGCGTCGAGCCGTCCCGGGGCGACGACCGGCAGCGGTGCGCCGGCGGCGCGGTGCGCCTCGACGATCAGCTCGCACACCCGGTCGGCGGCACGGTCGACCCCGAGCGGGTCGATCCCGCGCTCGAAGCGGATCGACGCCTCGCTACGCAGCCCGAGCCGCTTGGCGGCCCGCCCGATGGCGCGGGCCTCGAACTCGGCGGCCTCGAGCAGCACCTGTGTCGTCGACTCTCCGATCTCGGAGTCGGCACCGCCCATCACCCCGGCGATGCCGACGGGACGGTCCTCGCCGTCGACGATCACCGCTTCCTCGAGCTCGCCCCCGGTGCCCTCGCCGCGAGTCGCCAGGCCGAGGGCCCGGAGCTGGCCGTCGAGGGTGACGAGCTCCTCGCCGCGCCGGGCGCCCCGGACGGTGATCCGCCCCCCGGCGAGGCGGTCGAGATCGTAGGGATGGGTGGGCTGGCCGAGCTCGACCATGACGTAGTTCGAGGCATCGACGAGAGCGTTGATCGGCCGCATCCCCGCCAGCCGCAGCCGCCGGGCGAGGCGCACGGGTGACGCCAGCACGCTCACGCCCGTCAGCACCCGCCCGGTGAGCCGTCGGCAGAGCTGCGGGGCGTCGATCCGTGCCGCCGCCAGCTCAGCTGCCGGTGGACCGGACTCCTCGAGGCGCGGCGAGGGCACCTCGAACGGCAGGCCGAGCTTGGCCGCCAGGTCGCGGGCGATGCCGGCGATGGAGAGGCAGTCGGGCCGGTTCGCCTCGATGGCGAGGTCGTAGACGACGTCAGGCTCGAGCCCGAGATAGTCGCCGAGCGGCTGCCCGGGGGTCATCCCGGGGGGCAGCGGCGCGTCCGGTCGCCCGGTCGACGCCAGCACGAGCAGCCCCTCGGCGTCGTCGTCGAGGCCGACCTCGGCCGGCGAGCAGAGCATCCCGTCGGAGACGACGTGGCGCAGGGAGCGCCGCGCGATCACCCGGCCGCCGGGGAGCACGGCGCCCACCGTCGCCAGCGGCACGACGTCGCCGACGGCGAAGTTCCAGGCTCCGCACCCGATCTCGACCGGCGCCGCCCGCCCGGCGTCGACGAGCACCCGCCTGACGCGGTCGAGTCCTTCGATCGGGGCGATCTCGAGGACGCGGGCGAGCACGACGCCGTCCGGTCCGCCCGCAGCCGGCTCGATCCCTTCGACGACGAGCCCGAGGCCGTTCAACACCTCCGCCAGCGCCCGCACCGCCACGTCGTCGGTGGGGTCGGTGTCGAGCGGGGTGAAGTCGTGAAGCCACGAGAGAGGGACGAGCATCAGCCCTCCCCTGCCGAACGGTCGCCCCCGCCGGGCGCTCGGGTGCTGCGCTGCGCCCCGGCGCTCACAGCTGGGAGAGGAAGCGGACGTCGTTCTCGACGAACGTGCGCAGGTCCTCGATGCCGTGGCGCATCAGCGCCAGCCGGTCGATGCCGAAGCCGAAGGCGAACCCGGTCCAGGTCTCGGAGTCGACGCCGGTCGCCTCGAGCACCGCCGGGTGTACCATCCCGCAGCCGCCGAGCTCGATCCAACCCGTTCGCCGGCAGGTCCGACAGCCGGCCCCACCACAGATCGTGCAGGTGATCTCGAACTCCGCCGAGGGCTCGGTGAAGGGGAAGTACGCCGGGCGCAGCCGGCTGGCGACGCCGGAGCCGAAGATCGCCCGGACGAAGGCGTCGATCGTGCCGGCGAGGTCAGAGAAGCTCACCCCGCGGTCTACGACAAGCCCCTCGATCTGGTGGAAGACCGGCAGGTGGCTCGCATCGGCGGTGTCGCGCCGGTAGACGCGGCCCGGGACGATGGCGTACACGGGAAGCTCGCCCCGCTCGAGCAGGTGCACCTGGACCGGCGAGGTGTGGGTACGAAGCAGCACGCTCTCACCGCCGCCGTGGTCGAGATAGAAGCTGTCCTGCATGCTGCGTGCAGGATGATCAGGCGGGATGTTGAGAGCGGTGAAGTTGTACCAGTCCGTCTCGACCTCGTTGCCCTCGGCGATCTCGTAGCCCATCCCCAAGAAGACGTCCTCGAGCTCCTCCCAGACCCGTGTCACGACGTGCAGGTGCCCGGGAAGCCGGCTCGGGAGCACCTCGGTGAGATCGAGCCGGTCGGCTTGCAGGCGGGCGGCGCGCTGTCGCACGGAGAGCTCCGAGCGCAGTCGCTCGACGACCTCCTCGATCGCCCGGCGGGCGGCGTTGATCGCCTCGCCGAGGGCCGGGCGCTCCTCGGGAGCCACCTGGGCGAGCGCCCTGTGCATCGCCGACAGGGCCGAGCCACGCCCGAGGACCTCGCTCGTCGCCGCTTCGAGCTCCTCGCCGCTGGCGCAGCCGGCGAGGCGGCCGGTGGCGCCGGCGACGAGCCGGTCGAGCTCGGCCCGGGTCAGCTCGATCTGCTCGTGGTCGGGCACGGGCCTCATCGTAGGAGCGGGCTGCCGCCATCGACGCGCCGGCGGCGGGCGATCTCGAAGCAGAGCACCGTGGCGGTCATCGCCACGTTGAGCGACTCCGCCTGCCCTGCCATCGGCACCGTGAGGAGACCGTCGAGGAGCGGCTCGAGCACATCGTCGAGCCCGTTGGCCTCGTTGCCGAAGACGAGCGCGATCTTGCCGGAGAGGTCCTCCGTGGCGTAATCGCTGCCGCGCCCGGCGACCGTCCCGAGGCGCCGATATCCCGCCGCGGCCAGCTGTGCCAGCACCGCCGCCGGCTCGCCGCCGGTGACGACCGGCAGGTGAAAGAGCGAGCCGGCGCTGGCGCGCACCGTCTTCGGGCTGTAGAGGTCGGCCGACCCGGCACAGGCGACGACCGCCCCGGCGCCGGCGGCATCGGCGACCCGGACGAGCGCCCCGAGGTTGCCCGGGTCGCGGACGTCGACGCAGACGCAGATCGCCGCCGCCGCCGGCTCCCCGGCTGCCGGCTGCCGTCCTGCCGGCTGGCCGACGACCAACTGCCCGCAGGCCCGGTGCTCTCCGGCGAGCTGCTCGAGGGCGATGTCGACGAAGCCGACCACGGCGCACACCGGTTGAGGCGTGACGGTATCGGCGACGCGCCCCATCACCCCTTCGCGCAAGGCGAACACCCTCGTCCCCGCGACCCGCGCCCTCTCGAGCAGCGCCGCCGCCCGCGGTTGGCCGAGCGCGGCCGGGTCGTAGTAGATGCCCTCGACGGGCGCACCGGCGTCGAGGGCGGCCGCGAGGATCTTGGTGCCCTCGGCGACAAAGCAGCGTTCGGCCTGCCGCGTGCTGCGGCGCTGGACGAGCCGCCGCAGCCGTTGCACCCGCTGGTGGCGGGGGCCGAGGCCGTCCTCGGTCAGCTAGCGGGCTCCGCGGCGAGAGCCTCGGGGAGATGCCCCGCGGCCTCTGAGCTGTCGTCGTCGCCCTCGTCGGGCGTGGCGCTGGCGACCGGCTCGAGCCGTGACCGGCTCACCGTCGTGAGGGCGTTGCCGTCCTCGCCGAGCGCCTCGCGGGCGATCCCGACAAGCGCGCCGAAGGCTGCCGCGTCCCGCACGGCGAGGTCAGCCAGGATCTTCCGGTCGACCTCGACGCCGGCTTGGTGCAGCCCGGCGATGAAGCGGCTGTAGGACAGCCCCTCGATGCGGGCGGCCGCGTTGATGCGCTGGATCCAGAGGGCACGGAAGTCACCCTTGCGCGCCCGCCGGTCCCGGTAGGCATAGGCGAGCGAGTGCATCACCTGCTCGTTGGCGGCACGGTAGGAACGTGACTTGTTCCCGTAGTAGCCCTTGGCGCGCTCGAGGACGACCTTGCGGTGCTTCTTGCCGTGGACGGCGCGCTTCACCCTCGCCATGGGTGCTCCTTTCGCTCATCAGGTGGGTGGGGGCCCGGGGGCGCCAGCGCGCCGCTCTCAAGGGCGGCGGCGCGGCGCGCTACGCCGGAAGGCTCAGATGCCGAGCAGGCGTCG
>DAHUZG010000192.1 GCA_027306715.1 Acidimicrobiaceae bacterium | reverse complement strand
CCGCCCGCCGCCCGCCGCCCGGCGCTCGCCGCCGCGTCGTCCGCCGCCCGCCGCCGCGCCGTAGCCGGCGTCTGGGCTAAGGTGCCCACCCGACGTCAAGCGGGTCCTGTGAGGCCCGTACGTCAAAGGAGCCGCCGTGGCCGAGCGAGAGCGCAGCGGGCGCCGCCAGTCCGGCACCGTCGTTCCCCGGGCACAGGTGATGAGTGGCGCCGACGTGACGCGCGCCCTCCGCCGGATCGCCCACGAGGTCGTCGAGCGCCAGCACGGCACCGAGGGTCTCGTCGTCATCGGCCTGCAGACCGGCGGAGTCCCGCTCGCGAAGCGCCTGGCCGGGATGATCGGGGAGGTCGACGGTGCCGGCGAGCCGGTCCCCTGCGGCAGCCTCGACGTCGCCTTCTACCGCGACGACATCGGCCTGCGCCCCGTGCTCGCCGAGGCGGTGACGTCGATCCCCTGCGAGCTGACGGGCCGAACGGTCCTGCTCGTCGACGACGTGCTGTTCACCGGCCGCACCGTCCGGGCGGCGCTCGACGCCCTCTCCGACCATGGCCGGGCGCGGGCCGTACGGCTGGCGGTGATGGTCGACCGGGGTCATCGCGAGCTGCCGATCCGGCCCGATTTCGTGGGGAAGAACCTGCCGACGCGGCGGGACGAGGTCGTCGACGTCAGCCTGGAGGGGGTCGTGCTCGCCGACCTCGCTGTGCCCGCGACGGCCGAGCAGTGACGCGCCACCTGCTCTCGATCGCCGACCTCCCTCCCGCCGGGCTGCTCGAGCTGCTGGCGCTCACGTCCTCTTTCGCCGAGGTCTCGCGACGGCCCATCCCCCGGGTGCCGGCGCTTCGGGGCAGGACTGTGGCGACGGTCTTCTTCGAGCCCTCGACGAGGACCCGGCTCTCGTTCGAGACCGCCGCCAAGCGGCTGTCCGCCGACACGATGACCTTCACCGCCGCCACGTCCTCGCTGAGCAAGGGGGAGTCCCTTCGCGACACGGTCGAGACCCTCGAGGCGATGGGCGTCGACGCCATGGTCGTGCGCCACCCCTGCGCCGGCGCGCCGGCCCAGGTGGCGCGCTGGGTGCGGTGCGGCGTCGTCAACGCCGGCGACGGCCGCCACGAGCACCCGACCCAGGCGCTGCTCGACTGCTACACGATCGGCGAGGCGCTCGGCTTCGGCGACTTCCCTGCTCCCGGTGCCCAGAGCGCTCCGGCCAGACGCGGCGCTCCCGACAGGCGGGGCGCTCCCGGCGTCCAGAGCGGCTTCGAGGGCCTGCGCGTCCTCTACGTCGGCGACATCGCCCATTCGCGGGTCGTGCGCTCCGGCGTGCTGGCGCTCTCGGCGCTCGGGGCCGAGGTGACACTCGTCGGGCCGCGCACGCTGCTGCCGGCGAGCACCGAGGGCTGGCCGGTGCGCGTCGCTTACGATCTCGACCCGCTGCTGCCCGAAGCCGACGTCGTCTACCTGCTGCGGATCCAAAAGGAGCGGATCGCCGGGTCGCTGCTGCCCTCCCTGCGGGAGTACGCCGCCGGCTACGGCCTGACCGCCGCGCGCGCCCGGCGGATGCGCCAGGGGGCGATCGTCATGCATCCCGGCCCGATGAACCGCGGCGTCGAGATCGCCGCCGAGGTCGCCGAGCTGCCGGCGAGCGTCGTCACCGCCCAGGTGCGCAACGGCGTCGCCGTCCGCATGGCGGTGCTCTTCTGGCTGCGCGGGGGCGAGCGTGAGTGCGCGCCGCGCCGCGTCGCCGGGCGCGCCGGGCGCGCCGGCGAGCCTGCTCGTCCGAGGCGGCGAGGTGCTCACCGCCGGCGGGACCGCACGCGCCGACGTCCTCGTGCTGGACGGCGTCGTCGCCGCCGTCGGGGCGGCGCTCTCTCCCCCGGCGGGGACGCTCGTGCTCGACGCCGGCGGATGCCTCGTCGGCCCCGGCCTCGTCGACCTCCACGCCCACCTGCGCGAGCCGGGGGGCGAGACCGCAGAGACGGTCGAGAGCGGGACCCGCGCCGCAGCTCTCGGCGGGTACACCGCCGTCGTCGCGATGCCGAACACCGATCCGCCGATCGACGACGCCTCGGTCGTCCGCGACGTGCTCGCTCTCGGGCGCTCGGCTCTGGCCGAGGTGGCGGTCGCCGGCGCCATCACGCAGGGACGGCGCGGCGAGACGCTGGCGCCGCTGGCAGAGATGGCGGCGCTCGGGGTGCGCCTGTTCACCGACGACGGCCGCGGCGTCCAGGACGCTGCGGTCATGCGCCGTGCGCTCGAGTACGCCGGGCCGCTCGGCATCGTCCTCGCCGAGCACTGCGAGGACGACGCGCTCGCCGCCGGTGGCTCGATGAACGAGGGCGCCTGGTCGAGCCGGCTCGGCATCCCCGGCCAGCCGGCGCTCGCCGAGGAGGCGATGCTCGCCCGTGATCTCGGCCTCGTCCGGCTCACGGGTTCGCCGATGCACTTCCTCCACCTCTCCACCGCCGGGTCGGTACGCCTCGTCGAAGCGGCCCGCTCCGAGGGCCTGCCGGTGACCGCCGAGGTGACACCGCACCATCTGCTGCTCACCGACGCCCTCGTCGCCGGCTTCGACCCGGTGTTCAAGGTCAACCCGCCGCTTCGCAGCGCCGCCGACGCCGCTTGCCTGCGGGCTGCGCTCGTCGCCGGCACGATCGACGCCGTCGCCACCGACCACGCGCCGCACCCCCAGGAGGCCAAGGAGGAGCCGTTCGAGCTGGCGCCGCCCGGGATGCTCGGGCTCGAGACGGCGCTCGCCGTCGTCTGGTCGCTGCTCTGCGCGGGAGACGACGGCGCACCGCAACCGCCGCTTCACCTGCGCCATCCCGACGAGGGGGGAAACGATCGCGGCGTCGCCCCGGCCCGCCCCGCAGGAGTCCCGGGGTCGCCGGAGATCGTCTTCGAGAAGATGTCGGCGGCGCCGGCCCGCATCGCCGGCCTCGCCGCCCGCCACGGCGGCCCCGTCGCCGCCGGGCGGCCGGCGAACCTCTGCGTGCTCGACCCGAGGGCCCGCTTCGTCGTCGATGCGGGGCGCTCGGCGAGCCGGAGCCGGAACCTGCCGTGGGCGGGCTTCAAGCTCACGGGACGGGTCCGGCACACCGTGCTCGCCGGCGAGCCCGTCGTGCGCGACGGCGAAGCGTGTCGCTGAGCGGGCACCGGCGGCGAGCCGGGGCGCTCGGATCGCCGGCCGGCGGCGCCCGCGCCACGGCCGCGGCGCGGGCGGTCACCGGTAATCTCGGGCCGACGTGACGGGGGCGGGACGGCTCCCCGCCGGACAGAGGAGCGGCGTGGAAGACGAGGAGCGCACCACCGGGGCGCCGCGTCCGGTGGCCCTGCTCGTGCTCGCCGACGGCACCGTCTTCGAGGGCGAGGCGATCGGAGCCGCCACCGCCGTGCGCACGGGCGAGCTCGTCTTCAACACGGCGATGTCGGGCTACCAGGAGATCCTCACCGATCCCTCCTACGCCGGCCAGGTGATCAGCTTCACCTATCCCCACATCGGCAATTACGGGGTCGCCCCCGACGACGACGAGAGCCGGAGGCCGTTCTGCCGTGGCGTGGTGCTGCGTGACCTGCCGCGCCGGCCGAGCAGCTGGCGGGCGGCGGAGGACCTCGAGAGCTTCCTCTGCCGCCACGGAGTCGGCGGCGTCAGCGGGGTCGACACGCGCCGGCTGACCCGTCACGTGCGCGAGGCGGGCTCGATCGCCTGCGCCTTCGGCACCGCCGGGGAGGCCGAGCTGCTCGCCGCGGCGCGATCCGAGCCCGGCACCGACGGCGCCGACCTCGTCGCCGAGGTCACCGTCGCCGAGCCCTACGTGCTGGCCGGGGGACCGCTCAGGGTGGTCGCCTACGACCTCGGGATCAAGGCGACGATGCTGCGCCAGCTATTGCGTTTCGCCTCGCTTCGCGTCGTCCCCGCCGCCACGCCGGCCGCGGAGGTCCTCGCCGCCGAGCCCGACGGCGTCCTGCTCTCCAACGGACCAGGCGATCCCGCCGCCCTTACCCCCCTCGTCGGCAACGTGCGCCAGCTCCTCGGCGCCGTCCCGGTGCTCGGCATCTGCCTCGGCCATCAGGTCCTCGCCGCGGCCCTCGGCGGGCGCACCTACAAGCTCGCCTTCGGCCACCACGGCGCCAACCACCCGGTCAGGCGCGTCGACGGGGGCAGAGTCGAGATCACCAGCCAGAACCACAATTACGCCGTCGCCGACGGGGTCCCCGCGGCTCGAGTGACCCACGTCAACCTCAACGACGGGGTGATCGAAGGGCTCGCCTGCACCGACGTCCCGGCGTTCTCGGTGCAGTACCACCCCGAGGCCGGGCCCGGTCCGCACGACGCCCGCTACCTGCTCGACGAGTTCGAGAAGCTGATGCTGCGCACCGGCGGCGGCCGCCGGGCGCGCCGGGCGGCGGGAGGCTGATGGGCCGGCGCAGCGACATCGAGAGCATCCTCGTCATCGGCTCGGGACCGATCGTCATCGGCCAGGCCTGCGAGTTCGACTACTCCGGCACCCAGGCCTGCCGGGTCCTCCGCCAGGAGGGCTACCGGGTGATCCTGGCGAACTCCAACCCGGCGACGATCATGACCGATCCCGAGCTCGCCGACCGCACCTACATCGAGCCTCTCGACCCCGCCGTGCTCGAGGCGATCGTCGTACGCGAGCGGCCCGACGCCGTGCTGCCGACGCTGGGCGGGCAGACGGCGCTCAACCTGGCGATGGCGCTCGCCGGCTCCGGCGTCCTCGAGAGCTGCGGCGCCGAGCTGATCGGGGCGAGCCCGGAGGCCATCCGCACCGCCGAGAGCCGCGAGGCCTTCAAGGAGGCGATGACCGGGATCGGCCTCGAGGTCGCCGAGTCCGGCTTCGCGCACAGCCTCGAGGAGGCGCTCGAGGTTGCCGGCACGATCGGCTACCCGGTCATCGTCCGCCCCTCGTTCATCCTCGGCGGCAAGGGCACCGGGATCGCGCCCGACCGCCGCAGCCTGCAGCGGCTCGCCTCCGAGGGCCTCGCCGCCAGCCCGATCGGTCAGGTCCTCGTCGAGCGCTCCGTCGCCGGCTGGAAAGAGTACGAGCTCGAGGTGATGCGCGACCGCGCCGACAATTGCGTCGTCGTGTGCTCGATCGAGAACCTCGACCCGATGGGCGTCCACACCGGCGACTCGATCACCGTCGCTCCCGCCCAGACGCTCTCCGACGTCGAGTACCAGCAGATGCGCGACGCGGCCTTTGCGTGCATCCGCCGTGTCGGCGTCGAGACCGGCGGCTCGAACATCCAGTTCGCCGTCGATCCGGCCACCGGCGATCAGCTCGTCGTCGAGATGAACCCCCGCGTCTCGCGCTCGTCTGCGCTGGCGTCCAAGGCGACCGGCTTCCCGATCGCCAAGATCGCCGCCCGGCTCGCTGTCGGCTACACCCTCGACGTGATCGCCAACGACATCACCTCGAAGACCCCGGCGAGCTTCGAGCCGACGATCGACTACGTCGTCACCAAGATCCCCCGCTGGGCTTTCGAGAAGCTGCCCGGGACCACCGACCATCTCGGCACGCGGATGCAGTCCGTCGGCGAGGTGATGGCGA
>DAHUZG010000189.1 GCA_027306715.1 Acidimicrobiaceae bacterium | reverse complement strand
ACGCCCGGCAGCGTGGCGACGAGACTGCCCCCGGCGACGGCCTCGGGGGCGGTGTGGGAAAGGGCGTAGGCGCTCGCCCCCGGAAGCCGCGAGGTCATCTCGACGAGCCGGCGCGGCTCTCGGAGCGCCACGCTTGCCAGGTAGGCACCGAGACCGACGCCGTATCCGAACGCCTGGCGCTCGAGTGCCGCCAGCTCACGCCGGTGGTGATGCCACACGATCGCCGTCGGCTGGTAGGCGAGCGTGCCGCCCGAGGCGATCAGCCGGAAGATGGCGTCGAGGTCGTCGCCGCCCTTGGCCGCGGTGCCGGTGCCGAGCGCGGCGTCGAAGCCGCCGAGGCGTCGCAGCTCCCCGGCGTCGAAGGCCATGTTGGCTCCCGAGCCGAGCCTTCCGGCGGTGAAGGGGAAGAGGCGGTCGGCCGGCCGGTGATCGGCGAGGTCGAACAGTCGCGGCGAGAAGCCCTTGGCGAACCGCCCGTGGGCCTCGAGCATCAGCTGCGCCGGCGTCTCGAGCTCAGCGGGGAGGATCAGCCCTGTCGCCCCCTGGGAGCGAGCGCCGGTGACGAACGGCACGACGAGCTCGGCGAGCCACTGGCGGTCGGCCACGACGTCGTCGTCGGTGAAGGCGAGGATGTCGCCGCGGGCGATCTCGAGGCCACCATTGTGGGCAGCCCCGAGACCCTGCTCGTCCTCGCGCACGTAGCGCAGCCGGCGGTCGACAGCAGAGAGACCGGCGACCAGCTCGGCTGTGGCTGAGCTGCGCGGAGCGTTGTCGACGACGACGATCTCGAAGTCGGGGTAGGCCTGTGCCCGCAATGACGCCAGGCAGTTGGCGAGCCGATCCGGCCGCTCGTGGGTCGCGACGATGACGCTCGCCGGCGGCGCCTTGGCGAGCGCAGCGCGCCGCGCCGCCAGGCAGGCCGGCCGCTCGCAGGTCACCCCGGTCCACAGATCCGCCCGGGAGAGAAGGTCGTCGGCGGCACGGTGCGCGGCGATCTCCGTGCCGAGGCGCTCCTCGACCTCGCGGGCCCAGCTGCGCTCGGGCTCGGCGTCGAGAAGGTCGAGCCCGACGAGGCCGACCGGGGCGCCGTGGAAGCGGACGAGGACGACGCCGTGGCGCGAAGGTGCTCCGGCGCGGTCGCCGTCCCGGCGGGCGGCGACGACCGCGGGCGCGGCGAGCAGGCGCGCCAGACCTTCGGCAACGTCGGCCTCGAGCACGGCGACCGGCCGGAAGTCCTCACCTGGCCCGGCTGGGCTGCTCGTGTCAAAGGCGGCGAGCGTCAGACGCCGCGCAGCGGCACCGACCGCGAGGGTGCCGGTCGCTCGCCGCGCCGTCCTGAGCGAGGTGTGGGCCACCTCAGACGGGAAGCGGTCGCGTGGTGCGTTCCGCGGGTCTCCCCCGCTCGAGCAGGAGCGTCTTGAGCACTCGCTGGCCGTCGCGGATCGCCCGAAGGTTCGAGTGGCCCTGCCGGCGGGGCAGCTCGAGGCTCGGGATCTCGGCGATCCGCAGACCCGTCACGTGGGCCCGGACGGTCAGCTCGGTCTCGATCTCGAATCCGCTCGAGCGCAGATCGAGGTGCTCGAGGAACTGCCGGCGGAAGGCGAAGAAGCCGTAGCAGAGGTCGGAGAACTGTGAGCCGTAGAGCAGGTTGGCGATGGCCAGCAACCCGCGGTTGCCGAGCCGGCGGATCGTGGTGATGTCGAGCGAGCCGCCGCCTGCGACGAAGCGCGACCCTTTGACGAAGTCGTATCCCTGCTCGAGGAAATAGACGTAGTGCGGGATCTCCTCCGGCGACATGCTCCCGTCGGCGTCCATCGCCACGATGGCGTCGCCGGTGGCGGCGGCGAAGCCGGCGCGGAGGGCATGACCCTTGCCCGAGGCGGGGTCGCTGATGATTCGGATGTCGGGGAGGCAGTGGCGCGCCATGGCCGTCGTCACGTCGGAGGAACGACCGTCGACAAGGATCACCTCATCGATCCCTGCCGGCAGGTGCGAGAGCACGAAGCCGAGGTTGCGAGCCTCGTTCTTGGCCGGGATGACGAGCGAGACCGTCATCCCGGCGGCCTTCGGCGCCTCGGCATCCGGCACGGTGAGCCGGCCCGCCAGCTGTTCGGTTCGTGCCAGCGCGACTCCGTCGTGGAGCGCCCGGGCCTGGGGCAGGGTGGTCTCTTCGACGACCCCGTTGGTCCAGATGTTCAAGGACATCAGCTTGTCGCTTTCTGGTCGGTCCCCCGTTCCGCCTTGGCGGCGGCGACGACGAGAAGAAGGAGCATTTGCCGGGCGGTCATGCGGGCAGGCCCTCCTCGACGGCGACGGAGACCGCCGCCAGGTTGGAGTGCACGCCGAGCTTGGTCTGGATGTTGCGGGTATGGGTCCGCACCGTGTTGACGGCGAGGTCGAGCCGCGCCGCGATGGCGGCATGCCCGCATCCGTCGACCATCAGCGCCAGGACCTCGAGCTCTCTCTCGGTCAGCTGCTGGACGCGCTTGGACTGCGGCGTGCCGGCGCCCGGGTCGCGAATCGCCCCGAGCAGGGTGGCGAGCAGCGGCGGCGAGATCCACATCTGGCCCCGAGCAGCGCTGCGCACCGCCTCGACAAGCTCGCGTACGGGCGCCACGGTGAGGACGAAGGCCATCACGCCGCGGCGGAGCGCCTCGACCGCCTGGCGCCGATCTTGCTCGCTGGCCAGCAGCACGACAGCCGGCGGCGGCTCGAGCTTGCGCAGCTGCTCGAGAACAGCGCCGCCCTGTGCCGACGCGAG
>DAHUZG010000184.1 GCA_027306715.1 Acidimicrobiaceae bacterium | reverse complement strand
TTCAGCCGCTGGAAGGGCTTGTTGTGGCTGGGGTGCTCCGCCTCGAACCGCGCTCGCGCCACGTCGTCTTTCAGGTACACCTTCGAGGTTCCGACGAGCGTCGAGTAGAGCGGGGGCTGGGCGGCGTAGACGAACCCGGCCTCGATCAGCGGCTTCATCTGGCGCAGGAACAGCGTCAGAAGAAGCGTCCGGATGTGCGATCCGTCGACGTCGGCGTCGGCGAGGATGATCACCTTGTGGTAGCGGACCTTGGCGAGGTCGAACTCCTCGGCGACGCCCGCCCCGATCGCCATGATCAGCGCCTGGATCTCGGCGTTCTTCAGCATCTTGTCAAGGCGCGCCTTCTCGACGTTCAAGATCTTGCCTCGGATCGGCAGGATCGCCTGGGTACGCGGGTCACGGCCGCGCTTGGCTGATCCGGCGGCGGAGTTGCCCTCGACGATGAACAGCTCGGACTCGCGCGGGTCGCGAGACGAGCAGTCGACGAGCTTGCCCGGCAGGCCGGCGCCGTCGAGCGCGCTCTTCCGCCGGGTGAGGTCGCGCGCCTGGTTGGCCGCCTGGCGGGCGCGGCTGGCGAGGATCGCCTTGTTGACGACCTGACCCGCCTCGCGCGGGTTCTCCTCCAGCCACTCGGCGAGCTTCTCGTTGGTCGTCCGCTCGACGAGCGAGCGCATCGAGACGTTGCCGAGCTTGGCCTTGGTCTGGCCTTCGAACTGGGGCTCGCGGAGGCGGACCGAGATGATCCCCGCCAGCCCCTCTCGGATGTCGTCGCCGGAGAGGTTGGCGTCGGCGTCCTTCAGAAGCTTCCGGTTCTTGGCGTAGCGGTTGACGACGTTGGTGAGCGCCTTGCGGAAGCCCTCCTCATGCATCCCGCCGTCGGTGGTCGAGATGCCGTTGGCAAAGGAGTGCACGCTCTCGTAGAAGGCGGTGTTCCACTGCAGGGCGACCTCGACCTCCTGGTCGGACTCGATCCCTTGGAAGTAGGCGACCTTTCTGAACAAGGCTTCCTTGGACTCGTTGAGGTGCCGGACGAAGTCCTGGATGCCCCCGTTGTACTTGAAGACCTCTTCGGCCGTCGACGCGGGGCGCTCGTCGTGGAATCGGATCTCGAGGCCGCGGTTCAAGAAGGCCATCATCTGGAGGCGCTCGAGAACCGTCTGAGCGCGGAACTCGACCTCGTCGAAGATCGTCGCGTCCGGCCAGAACGTCACCGTGGTGCCGCTCCGCCCGCGTGGCGAGGGGCCGGTGGTCGCCAGCGGGCCGGTCGGGCGGCCACCGTCGACGAAGGTCATCGTCCAGCGCTTGTCGTCGCGGTCGATCTGCAGCTCGAGCCGGCGCGACAGGGCATTGACCACCGAGACCCCGACGCCGTGCAGCCCGCCCGAGACCTTGTAGCCCGACCCTCCGAACTTGCCACCGGCATGCAGGACCGTGAGAACGATCTCGGCCGCCGACTTCGAGGGGTCGCTCGGGTGCGGCCCGACGGGGATCCCGCGGCCGTTGTCCTCGACCCTGCAGCCGCCGTCGGCGAGCAGCGTGACGTCGATCCGGGTGCAGAAGCCTTGCATCGCCTCGTCGACCGAGTTGTCGACGACCTCCCAGACGAGATGGTGCAGGCCGGTCGTCGAGGTCGAGCCGATGTACATGCCCGGCCGCTTCCGGACGGGGTCGAGGCCCTCGAGGACCTCGATGTCGGCCGCCTCGTAGGAGCCGTCCGGCTGTCCGGACTCGGCCAACGCGTTCAGTGCCACAGGGCGCGCCTCCTCGGCGTCGTCGTCGGGTGCGGGCCGCTCGGCCTCGCTGTGAGGTGGGGCGAGCGGCGCGGCGATGTGGTCATTCTAGGCCGAGGGTGCCTCGGACGGTGACTTTCATGCGGTTGGCGACCGGCCTACCGCAACAGGCGGCGAGCGCCGCCAGAAGGCGCGCCGCCTCAAGCTCGAGAGCGACGACGTAGGACGGGTGGTCGACGGCGACGACAAGGACGTCGTCGCTCAAGCGCAGCGGGCGGGCGTGGGCGGCGAGCTCCTCCCCGGCGGCGGCGGGCCAGCAGGCGGTGAGCGCCGCCAGCATCCCCACCTCGGCGAGCCCGCGGCTCGCCAGGTAACCGCCGAGGGCGTCGGCGATGCTGAGACCCACGGCCTCGTTCCCGTTCCCGGCCGGCGGTACCGGGGGAGGGGCGGGGCGTCGGGGCCGTGCTGGGCCAAACGGGCGGGGCGGGGCGGCTCGGGGGGGGACGGCTCCGGCGCGGGGGGGGACGGGGCCGTCGGGGCCGTCGGGGATCACGTGCTGAGGATCCCCGCCGCCAGGGTGACGGCGCGGCCGGCATCGAGGCCCGGCGGCAGCGGCCCGGCCGTTGTGAGCACCGCCTGACCTGGAGGGAGCTGCGAGGCGAGGGCGGCGGCGGTCGGCTCGTCGAGCTCGGAGAAGGCGTCGTCGAGCAGGAGCACGGGCCGCACTCCGGTCAGCTCTTCGACGACGGCGTGCGAGGCGAGGCGCAGCGCCAGGGTGACGACGCGTTGGCGACCCTGCGAGAGCCGGCTGCGGGCGTCGAGGTCGGCGAGGGTGACGACGAGCTCGTCGCGCTGGGGCCCGACCCCGGTCACGCCGCGACGGAGGTCCTCGGCCCGAGAAGCGGCCAGGGCCTCGGCCAGCGAGCCGGTAAAGGAGCGCTCGTAGCGAAGCGCCAGCCGCTCGGAGATGCCCGTCAGCTTGGAGAAGCTGGCCGCGGCATGCGGCTCGAGGTCCTTGACGAGCCGCTCGCGCGCCTCGACGAGGGCGCTGCCGCTGACGGCGAGCTGGGCATCCCAGACGTCGAGGGTGGCGCTCACCTCGGCGCCGGCGCGGCCGCCTGCCTGGCGCAGCAGCGTGTTCCGCTGCCGCAGCACGCGCTCGAGCTGTTGGCGGACGGCGTCGAGACGCGGGTGGGCGCTCTCGAGGACCGAATCGAGATAGTGGCGACGCTCGGCAGGACCTCCCTTGACAAGCGCCAGGTCGTCGGGGGTGAAGACCGTCACCCGGATCGCCTCGACGAGATCGCTGCTCCGCCGCAGCGGCTGGCGGTTGACCTGGACCGTGTCGCGGCGGGGGGGTGGCACCTCGATCTCGACAAGGATCCGGCGCGGACCCTCGAGCGCCTCGAGGCGGACGAAGGCCGCCGCGGCACCGTGACGCACGACGGCTTCGCGTGCGCTCGTGCGGAAAGAGCGGCCGAGCGAGGCGTAGGCGATGCCCTCGAGCAGGCTCGTCTTGCCGGCGCCGTTCTCTCCCCGGACGACCGTCAGGCCGCCGGCAAGCGGCTCGAACAGCAGCTGCTCGAGGTTGCGGAAGTCGGCGAGCTCGAGGCGGGCGAGCTCGCTCAGCTCACCCTCACGGGCATCAGCAGGTATCGGTAGTCGTCATCGCCCTCGCCACGCATCGTTGCCGGCTTCGAGCCGTCGATCACCTCGAGCACCACTTTCTCGCTGTGGATCGCCTCGATCCCCCCGATCAGGTAGGCGGGATTGAAGGCGACGGTCAGCTCCTCGCCGCTAAAGCTGCCGGCGACGTGCTCGACGGCCTGCCCGGTCTCGGCGGTGAGAACCCGTAGCTCGGCTCCGTCAGGGGTGAAGTGGATCCGCACCGGCGAGTCCTTCGAGTCCCGCACCATCAGCCGTACGCGCCGCAGTGCCGCAGCGAGCTCCTCACGGCTGGCGAGAAGGGAGTTCGGGTACGCGGCCGGGATCAGCCGCTCGTAGTCGGGGAAGGCGACCCGCAAGAGCCGAGTGGTCAGCCGCACGGCGTCGAGCTCGAAGACGGCGTCGAGCTCGCTGTGGCGGAAGATGAGCTCCCGCTCCTCGCCGCCGGCCGGCAACGAGGCGACAAGTCGCGGGATCTCCGCCAACGCCCGTGCCGGGACAAGGACCCGCGAACCGGGATCGAGGGCGCTCAACCCCTCGAGGTCGCGGAAGGCGAGACGGTAGGAGTCGGTGGCGACAAGTCGCAGGCCTGTATCGGTGGCCTCCATCAGCACCCCGGTGAGCTGCGGGGCGCGGGAGTCGTCGTTGAGCGCGGCGCGAACGACCTGCTCGAGACCCGCCGCGAAGCGCTCGGCCGGGATCGTGATCCCCTCGCCCTCAGCAGGGCCGAGACGGGTGATCTCCGCGCCGACAGGGATGCGCACCATGAACTCGGCGCGACCCGACGCGATGCGGGCCTCCTCCTCGTCGGAGACGAACGTCACCGTCCCGGGATCGAACGAGCGCACGATCTCGTTGACCAGCCGCGCCGGTACGAGCGTCGAGCCATCGGCCTCGCCGGCAACCGTCGCCTTCGCCTCGATCACGAGGTCGGGATCGGCACCGACCACCTCGAGGCGGTTGCCACGCAGCGAGAGTCGCAGGCTCGGAGCTCCCACCCCTGCCCCTCGCGGCGAGGCCGCCCGGGCAGCTGTCCCGATCGCCTCGAGCAGGCTGTCTCGTTCGGTGCGGAACCTCACCGGTCGTGCCCTCCTTTCATCCTCGTTCTTCTTGGATAACCAAGTAGGAGTAATAGGGGCTGTGGATTGTGGACGTTGCGACGATCGCCGAGGTGGCGGGCGGTCCAGGTGTCCACCGGCTGTCCCGTGGCGTGCACACCCCCGGGCTCGTGGCACGGCCGTGCTGTGGAGCAAGCCGGCGCTCTCCCCAGCCCGAGGGCGCGAAATGCACCGGGACAGCCGCGAGATCCACAACTCGCCCCCTTGCGCTGCACCGCTGCGGCGCGCGAGAGGACAAGGTAGCCGGCTGTCGTGTCACTCACCGTTGCGGACCCGCACCGAGAGCTCGGTGACCTGTTCGTAGACCTGCCGCTTCTCCTTCATCAAGCGGGCGATCTTCTCGACGGCATGGATCACCGTGGTGTGGTCTCGGCCGCCGAACTCGCGGGCGATCGCCGGATAGGAGAAGTCGGTGAGCTCCCGGAAGACGTACATGCTGCACTGGCGGGCGGTG
>DAHUZG010000183.1 GCA_027306715.1 Acidimicrobiaceae bacterium | reverse complement strand
TCGCCCTCGGCAGGCTGCGCCGACGCCACGCCTACCGCTACCACCCGCCCGCATCCGGCCGGAACCTCACCCCGCCGCCGCCGCTCCCGACCCTTGAGCACTTGACCCGCGCCGCACACGCCGACGACGACGACGAGGAAGCGCCGCTCGCCGCCAGCGTCAGGGAGGGCCGCGACGGCACTGGCACTGCTCCCGCCGCCAGCAACGGTGCCCCTGACGGCGCGTCCCACGCAGGCGTGCCCGGCTTCTCACTCGCAGATGCTGAGCGCCGCCAGGACCCCGGCCGCCTCGAGGTCGCGATCCTCGGCGGGCGCAGCGTCGACTGCGACATCACCGACCTGTCGGGCGTCGCCCTGTGCGGGCCGGTCGCCGACGACGTCGCCCGGGCGCTGCTCGCCGGTCTCGTGGTGCGCGCCGGGCCTGGCGCCGCCGAGGTCCTCTGCACCGATGTCGTCGGCGGGCGGCTCCTGCCCGGCCTCGGCCCGCTGCCGGCCATCCGGCGGGTCGCGACGCCCGAGGACATGGCGAGGGCGCTCGAGGCTGCACGGATCGCCCGGACCCGACGCCTCGAGGCCGCCAGCACCCCCGACGCCAAGCGGTTCCGGGCCGAGCATCCCGAGAACCCGCTGCCGTTGCTCCTCCTGCTCGCCGATGCCCCGAGCGACGCGACGGCCGGCAGGTGGGCAGCCCTCGGGGCCGGCGCGCCTCCACTCGGCATAGCGGTCATCTTCCTCTCCGACACGCCAGCGGCCAGCGGCCGGGTCGTCCTCGACGACACCCGCGCGGTCACCGGGGCCGAGCCGGCGGGGCTGGCGGACCGCCTCTGTGGTGCCGAGCTGGTCGGCCTCCGGGGCGACGAGGCCGTCGAGCTGCTCGGCGCGCTCGCCGACGCCGCCGCAGCTGGCAGCGACAGCGAGCAGAGCGGCGCGGGCGAGCACGCCGGTGTCGGCGACCGTGGTGACGGCGGCCATGGTGACGGCGGCCATGGTGACGGCAGCGGCGGGGCGGTGCTTTCTCGTCGTGTCTCCGACCTCGTGTGGCCCGAGCCGGCCGCTGGCGACGACACAGGCGAGCAGGCCGAGCGCCCGATCCGCGTCGAGGTCCTCGGGGCCATGCAGATCACGGCCTTCGGCCAACCGGTGGCGACGGGGATCCGCAGTCGGGCCAAGGCGCTGCTCGCGTGGTACCTGTGCCGGCCCGAGGGCGCGAGCGCGGAGCAGGCCGTCGACGCTCTGTGGCCCGATACGCCGCCCGAGGCGGTCTTGCGCCAGTTCTGGCGGGCGCTCGGCGACCTGCGCGCCGGGCTGCGGGGCCCGGGAGGCGAGACCCCCGAGGTGCTGGAGAAGACGGGCGAGCGCTACCGGCCCGCACCGGGCGAGATCGCTTGCGACCTGTGGGAGCTCCAGGCCGCTCTCGGCGCCGCGGCCAGAGCCGAAGACGGCGATGAAGCCCGCCAGGCGCTGCGCCGAGCGGTCGAGTTCTACCGAGGCGAGCTGCTCGAAGGGACTGGAGACCCGTGGGTTGAGCCGGTCCGCCAGGACCTGCACCGCCGGGCCCTCGACGCCCACCTCCGCCTCGCCGAGCTCGAAGAAGCAGCCGGCCGACCCGACGCGGCGGTCGCCACCTTGGAGCGGGCGATCGAGCTCGACGGTTACGCCGAGGAGCCGTACCGCCGTCTCATGACCCTGCAGGCCGCTCGGCGGCGCCTCGACGCGGTCGGCTCCACGTGGCGACAGCTCAACCGCCGCCTAGCCGAGCTCGACCTCGACGTCGAGCCAGCCAGCGCCCGCCTCTACCGCACCCTCACCGCCGGCGAGGAGACAGACGCGCCCCGCCCGGCCCGTCTGCCTTCGTGACCGTGTACCGCAGCCCGGGCCCCCTCGCCACTCCCGGTCGGATCGCCACGACCGGCGCGGTGGCAGCGGCCGTCGAGGCCGCAATCCTTTGGCGCTTCGGCTGGAGCCCCCCGCTCGGCGCGTACCTCGTCTTCGGCGCGGTTGCGACCGCCGTAAGCGCGACGGACCTCGCGGCTCGGCGGGTCCCCAACCGGGCGGTGCTGGCCGCCCTCCTCCCCGGTACGGTGCTCCTCGCGCTCGCCTCGGGGCTCGACGCCACGTGGTGGCCGCTCGCCCGTGCCGGGATCGCCATGGTCGTGCTCGCCGGCTTCTACCTCGCCCTCGGCCTCGCATTCCCCTCGGGCATGGGCATGGGCGACGTGAGGTGGGCGGCCGTGACCGGGCTGTTCCTCGGTTGGATCAGCTGGCCGGCGGTTGCGACCGCGACGCTGGTTGCCTTCGCCGCAGCAGCGCTGTTCGTGACCGTCCGCCACGTCGCCGCCCCGGGGCGGCGCCGGGCAGTGCTGGCGATGGCGCCGTTCATGGCGGCGGGCGCGCTCGCGACCATCTTGGTGGTCCGGTAGGCGGAGGACGGCCCCGGCCGGGCAGTCAGCGGGCGGCTTCGCCGACGAGGTCGGCGAGGGCGAGGTTCGCCACCAGCTTCGCCAGCCGGCGACCCCGGGAGGGGCGCAGGACCACGGGGCTGACACCAGGAGTCCTGGACACCGGCCCATCGGAGCCGGTCGAGGATCGCCGCCAGCTCATGACGTTTCGCCCTCTTCACCTTGGCAGATCGGCCGACGCCATTATTGGCTGGCCACCTCCAGTCAATCGAGACGTGATCGCCGGAGACTGCGACAGTTCCGCTGCTCGGACCGGAGGTTCTGGCCTCGACCTGGACGACATGGGAGC
>DAHUZG010000259.1 GCA_027306715.1 Acidimicrobiaceae bacterium | reverse complement strand
AGGTCGATGCCGGGCTGGTGGTAGACGCAGGTGTCGAAGAGCACGTTGCGCATCACGTGCTCGGAGAGCGGCGGCCGCCCGAGCATGTCCGCCAGGCCTCGGAAGCGCCCCCAGTGATAGGGGGCGGATCCTCCGCCGTGGGGGATGACGAGGCGCAACGTGGGGAAATCGGCGAACAGGTCGCCCTGCACGAGCTGCATGAAGATCGTCGTGTCGGCGTTCAGGTAGTGCGAGCCCGTCGTGTGGAAGCTCGGGTTGCAGCTGGCCGACACGTGCACCATCGCCGGCACGTCGAGCTCGACGAGCTTCTCGTAGAACGGGAACCAGTAGCGGTCGGTCATCGGCGGCGAGTCCCAGCGGCCGCCGCTCGGGTCAGGGCTCAGGTTGCAGCCGACGAAGCCGAGCTCGCCGACGCAGCGCTCGAGCTCGGCGATCGAGGCCGCGAGCCCCGCGCCGGGCGACTGCGGCAGCTGGCAGACCCCGGCGTAGGTCTGCGGGTACAGCTGGCAGACACGGTGGATGAGGTCGTTGCAGGCACGCGCCCAGTCGACGCTGACCGACTCGTCACCGAGGTGGTGACCCATCATCGAGGCACGCGGCGAGAAGATGGTGAGGTCAATGCCGCGCTCGGCGAGCAGGCGCAGCTGGTTCTCCTCGAGAGAGGAGCGGATCTCGTCGTCGGAGATCGCCGGATAGCGCGGGGGCGAGCTGTGCGACTCGAACGCGGCCAGCTGCTGGTGGCGCCAGGCGTCGTGCGCCGGTGGGGCGGTCGTGTAGTGACCGTGGCAGTCGACGATCACGCCGGCCACAGCCTCGCCGGGACGTAGACCTCGCCGCGCATCAAGAGCCGCGCCGTGCGTAGCAGTGCGGCCCGGCGCACGTGCACCTCGCCCCCGTCGCTCTCGAGCTCCATCGAGACGGTGAAGGAGCCGCTCGGGTGCTCGACCTCGACGTCGCGAAGCCCTTCGTAAGGCGTGCCGCCGCTCGCCCCGCCACTGGCCCCGCCGCTGGCCCCGCCGCTGGCCCCGCCACTGGCCCCACCGCTGGCCCCGGCGGCGACCTCGGCCGCCACCGAGCCGGGGACGAGGCAGGCCGTCGCCACCGAGACGGCCCCGAAGACGCCGATCGCCTCGTGGACGCGGTGCGGGATGAAGCTGCGCGTCATCAGCGCCCCGCCGTGCTTCGGTGCTGCCAGGAGGCTCACCTTCGGCACGGTGGCACCGGTCACGTCGCCGAGCTGCATCATCTCGCCCGCCTGCAAGCGGATCTCCTCGACCCGCTCGCGCAGCGCGGCGTCATTCTCGAGCTCGGCCGGCGACTCGTAGCCGCTCACGCCGAGGTCGCTCGCCTTCACGCAGACGACGGGCATCCCGTTGTCGATGCACGTGACAGCCACCCCGGCGACGAGGTCGCGGGCCTTTTTGGTCGGCAGCAGCGCGCCGCAGCTGGATCCGGCGACGTCGAGGAAGTCGATCGGGACCGGGGCGTGGGTGCCCGGGACCCCGTCGATGCGCGCCGTGCCGGTGTAGGCGACCTCTCCGCCGGGCGTCTCGACGTGGGCCACCGCCAGGCTGTCGGTGTTCTCCATGAAGATCGCCACGTCGCTGCGCTCGCCGGTGGCGGCGACGAGACCCTCCTCGAGCGCGAACGGGCCGATGGCGGCGAGGATGTTGCCGCAGTTCTGGCTGTCGGACACCTCGGCGCGGTCCGGCCAGACCTGCAAGAAGAGGTAGTCGACGTCGGCGCCGGCCCGCGTCGAGGCAGAGACGACGGCGACCTTGGAGGTGAGGGGATGAGCCCCGCCCATCCCGTCGATCTGGCGGGGGTCCGGCGAGCCCATCGCCGCCAGCAGGACCGCGTCGCGGGCTGCGGGGTCGGCGGGCAGGTGATCAGCGTGGAAGACGAGGGCCTTGGAGGTGCCGCCGCGCATCACCGAGCAGCGGATCGCCCGCTGGTCGCTCACGAGCCGATTGTCATCGGCGGGCCGGCAGGAAACGGGGCCGCGCCGGGGGCCGGAGCCGCTTCTGCGGCGTCGAGGTAGCGCAGGCCGCGCTCGGCGAGGCGCTCCCGCTGAGCGTCGAGGTCGAGCCCGAGCCCGCCCTCGGCGAGCTGCTCGCGCTTGACCGCCTCACGCGCCATGCGAAGGCGGGCCTTCTCGAGCACCTCGGCCGCATTCTCCCGCCGGACGACGACGACGCCGTCGTCGTCGGCGACGACGACGTCGCCAGGACGCACAGAGGCGCCGGCGCAGACGATCGGGACCTGCACGTCGCCGGGCGTCTCTTTGACCGTGCCCTGCGCCGAGATCGCCTTCGACCAGACGGGAAAGCCCATCGCTGAAAGGTCGGCGACGTCGCGCACGCCGGCGTCGATGACAAGGCCGCGCACCCCGCGGGCGGCGAGGCTCGTCGCCAGCAGCTCGCCGAAGTACCCGTCCTCGCAAGGGCTCGTCGGTGTCACGACGAGCAGGTCGCCCGGTCTCGCCTGCTCGACGGCGATGTGGATCGCCCAGTTGTCACCGGGCGGCACCTCGCAGGTGAGGGCGTTGCCGGCGACCTTGACCGGGCGGTAGATCGGCCGCAGCCGGGAGTGCAAGAGGCCAGTTCGCCCCTGCGCCTCGTGAACGGTCGCCACCCCGATCTCGCCGAGCCCGTCGACGACATCGAGATCGGTTCGGGTGACGTTGCGGACGACGACGGCCATGGCTTCCCTTCGCCTGAGCTCGGCGCTCACTGTACTTCCGGGCCTGCTCGATCGGCCAAGGCGCCGGGCGGCACGAGCGCAAGGATCGTTGAGGCCAGCCCGTCGACGCCGGCGACGGCGACGGTGAGCGCGCAGTGGCCGTCTCGCCGCAAGGGGGAGGACACCTTGTCCCCGAAGTGGATGCACAGTCCCCGAAGTGGATGCACACGCCGGCCTCGTGGTCGGTCCCGAAGGTGAGGCCGTCGTCGAGGAAGGAGCGACGCCGGCCGATCGCGGTCCACCAGCGGTAGCCGCGGGTCACGTGCGCCCCGGTGAGATTGATGAGGGGGGTGGCGAGCCGGACCCCATTAGCCTCGTTCGTATCGCCGCGGCCGTGACCCCCACCGATAAGGACGCACGTCGCCGCCCGACGGCGAGCGACCGGCGGCTGCTTGCCGGCTACCGCGCGCTCGCCTTCAGCACCGCCTCGCTGCTGCTCGTCATCGTCTTCGTCGGCATCCCGCTGCAACTGGCGGCCGGCGAGCCTGTGGTCGTCAACGACGTCGGCACCGTGCACGGTGTGCTCTACATCGGCTACCTCGTCGTCGCCTTCCGCCTGAGCCGGCGCCTCGGCGTGCCGACGCTGCGGCTCGTGCTGATCCTGCTCGCGGGGACGGTGCCGTTCGCCGCCTTCTTCGCCGAGAGGAGAGTCTCGCGGCGCTTCGCGCGGCGCTTCGCCGGGGAGACGCTGCGAGCGGGGCCGTCGGTCGAGGCGACCGGCCTCGGGCAGGCGGCCACGCGTTGGCGCCGGCGCTGGATCTCGCCGCGCGCCCTGCTGCTTCACCTCGAGGTCCTCGCCGTCGCTCCCGCCTGCTTCCTCGCCGGGTGGTGGCAGGCGACACGGGCGCTCGCCGGTAACGGGTTGAGCTGGGTGTACTCGGTCGAATGGCCGATCTTCGCCCTGCTCGCCGTCGGCGGCTGGTGGTACCTCATCCACGAGCCGCCGGAGGTCTACCAGGCTCGCAAGCATCCCGCTCCCGCTCCCGATCCGGTGCCGGCTCGGGCGCCGGCCACTGCGAGCGTCGGCGACCCGCCGCCGGCAGCCGTGGCGGGGGTGCCCGCCGGCGCCGTCGTGTCGAGCGTCGACCGGCCGACCGCACGGCTGGCCAGCGCCCTCGCCGCCCTCCTCGGGGGCGACGCCGCAGTCGGCATGGCGGCCCTTGTCATGGTCCCCCTCGGGCGGCCGAGCGGCCTCGTGCCGAAGACCGCCAGAGGCATCTACCTGCTGCACTCCTCGCTCGGGGTGCTCGTCTCCTTCGGCGCCGCGGCCCTTTTCGTGCGCGGCCTGCGTGGCGGCCGCATTGCCCGGTTGTCCGGGGTGATCGGCGCGGTCGGGGTCGGCCTCGCCGCCAGCGGGGGGCTGCTCGCCGACCTCGAGCCGGTCCGGTGGCTCGGCATGGCGTTGATGCTGCTCGGCGTGGCCGTGGCGGCGATGGGCTTCCTGCTGCCGAGCTTCGAACGCCTTCGCACCTGAGCACCCTCCACCCCGGCCCCCGGCCCCCCGTGCTGCCTGCGGAGCCCTCCCCGGACGCCATGCCGGCGGCTTCTGCCCTTGAGCGGGCGACCCTGCCGGCGCTCAGGCGATCGCCGAGAACCGGCGCAGGCCGAGCTGGCGCTCGGTCTTCCCGCTCTGCTCGACCGGCTGACCGCAGTCGGGGATCGGCACGAGGCGCTCGACGCCGACCTCCGCGCTGAATTCGGCGCGACGACCGCCGGTCCACGAGCACACCAGGCGAACCTGGGTCCATCCGTCCTCGCCGGGGGAGGCCGAGCCGAGGCGCGCGGCGTCGAGCACGTCCCAGCCGATCTCGTCGAGCGCGGCCCGCTCGAGCAGCTGCAGCTCGGGAGAGGCGAGACCCGAGCAGCCCCGGTAGTGCTTGAGCCAGGCCGCCGCCGGCTCGCGGCGCTCGAGGATGGCCCCGACGGCTTCCCCGTCGAGCAGGCCCCACGACGTTCCCTCGGGCAGCAGGATCGCCGTCGGCGCGAAGCGGTGGCCGCCGGTATGGCTCGTCCGCCAGACCCGGACGCCGGCTGCTCTGCCGGCCCGGCCGCCGCCGACCCGATCGCCCGCCGTGAGGGCCGAGACGAGAGCGGTGCCGAACGAGCCGCAGCAGCGGTCCCGCCGACCGTGGCTGCAGATGAGAAGATCGCGGACCCCGTCGTCGGGCTCGGCCGTGCGGCGCTCGGCGCTGCCGTTCTCGGCGCCGCCGCCCTCGCCGGTGCCGATCCCCGCGGGCGCGCTCGCCGCCGGCGCGCCCGCGCCGGCGGCGCGGGTGCTCGCCTGCAACAGCTCGAGCGCCGCGTCGACGGTGTCGGCGGCCCCGACGGTGATCTCGCTCCGTAAATAGCGCCGCCACGCCCCGCCGGGCGTCCCGTAGGCGATGACGTGCCGGGGGCCGCCCTCGGCGACAAGACCCTGCAGCCGCCAGCGGGCCGCCCGGCAGGCGGCGTTGATCGGGCCCAGCTCGGGGATCTCGCCGAGATCGCGCGGCCACGGGAGCGGCCACTCGACGAGCAGGTAGCCGGCGTAGCTTCCGGCCGTGCCGATCGGCTCGATGCCCGCGGCGCGGGTGTGGGTGGCGCAGCGCAGGTCAAGCCGGAAGCTCTCGTCGAGGGCGATCGGCGCAGCCTAACGGGCGTTCCCGTGCCCGGGGCCAAGCGGTACCGGCGGCCGGCGAGGCGGGGATCACCGTGGCGAGCGTGGGTGGGGGAGGTCCTCGACCGCCCCGTTCGGGCGGACGACGAGCGACCCGTCGCGCATCTCGGCGCCGCGCACCCGGTCGGCGAGCCAGTCGGCGATCGTGGCCTGCCAGGGCGGCCCGAGCACCGTCGCCGGCGACTCGGTCATGGCGTGTCGCGCCCGCTCGTAGGCGACGAGCGTGCTCGGCGCCGGCGAGCGGCGCGCCAGCTCCTGCACCCAGCGGGCAGGGGACAGCTCGTCGGCCTCGCCTCCGAGGGCGAGCCAGGGCACCTCCATCTGCTCGACGAGCGGGCGCAGGTCGTAGCCGGCGGCGAGCTCGTCGAAGCCGGCCTCGTCGTCGAACAGCCCCGCCATGAACATGTGGCGGGCCTTGAAGGTCGGCGAGGCCTGCTCGAAGATCGTGGCGCAGCCCGGCTCGAACACCGGCAGCGCGGCGGCGACGCCGAGCAGCACGGGCTGAGTGGCGGCGATCTGCATCGACCAGAACGAGCCGAAGCTCGTCCCGACTGCGACGAGGCGGCGCTCGTCGAGCTCGGGCCGGGCGGTGACGTAGTCGACGAGCGCCTGGCCGGCCTCGATCCAGTTGCGTGCCGTGACGAAGGCACCACGCACCGCGGACTCACCCTGCCCCGGACCGTCGTAGGCAAGCACAGCGAAGCCGCGCTCGAGCAGCGGGTCGCCGGCGCGGCGGACGACGATCTCGCGCGCCCCGTCCATGCCTCCGCAGGCGATCGCCGTCGGGAGCGGAGGTCCCGCCCCCGGCGAGCGACCGGGCGGTAGGTGCAGCCAGCCGGGCAGCACATGGGCTCCGAAGGGCACCTCGACCTTCTCGACGTGGTGGCCAGCG
>DAHUZG010000182.1 GCA_027306715.1 Acidimicrobiaceae bacterium | reverse complement strand
AGAGGGCGATGGCGAGGGCGAGGAGAGCTACGACGTCGTCGTGCTCGGCGGGGGCCCGGCCGGCGAGCACGCCGTCGGACGCTGCCACGACGCCGGCCTGAGCGCAGCCCTCGTCGAGTCCGATCTCGTCGGGGGCGAATGCTCGTACTGGGCCTGCATCCCGAGCAAGACCCTGCTGCGGCCGGGCCAGGTGCTCGCCGCGGCGCGCAACGTGCCCGGCGCCGCCGCCGCGGTCACCGGTGCCATCGACGTCGCCGCCGCCCTCGCCCGGCGGGACACGATGGTCTCCAACTGGGACGACGCCGGCCAGGTCGGCTGGCTCGAGAGCCAGGGGGCGACGCTCGTGCGCGGCCACGGCCGCCTCGCCGGCGAGCGCACCGTCGAGGTCGAGCACGAGGGTCGGCTGCGGCGGGTCGTCGCCCGCCGCGCCGTGATCGTCGCCACGGGCTCCGAGCCGGTCCTGCCGCCGCTCGAGGGCCTCGACGCCCTCGAGCCCTGGGACAACCGGGGTGCCACCGCCGCCCGCGAGGTCCCCCGCCGGCTCGCCGTGCTCGGCGGCGGCCCCGTCGGCGCCGAGCTCGCCCAGGCCTTCCGGCGCCTCGGGAGCGAGGAGGTGACCCTCGTCGAGGGCGCCGACCGGCTCCTGCCCGGCCACGAGCCCTTCGCCGGAGAGGAGCTGGCGGCCGCCTTCGCCGCCGAGGGCATCGACGTCGTCACCGGCACCAAGGCCGCCGCGGTGAGCCGTGACGGTTCGCGAGGGAGCTTCACCGTGACTCTCGAGAACGGGCGCCAAATCACCGCCGACCAGCTCCTCGTCGCCACCGGGAGGCGGCCGCGGACTGGCGACGTCGGCGCCGAGAACGTCGGCGCCGAGCCCGGCCGGCCGCTCCCGGTCGACGATCGCCTGCGCGTCACGACGGTGCCCGAGGGCTGGCTGTTCGCCGTCGGCGACGTCAACGGCAAGGCGCTGCTCACCCATATGGGCAAGTACCAGGCGCGAGTGGCCGTGGCGGCGATCGCCGGCGAGGAGATGCGCGACGAGGCCGACGCCCTCGCGGTGCCGGCGGTGGTGTTCACCGACCCCCAGGTGGCGAGCGTCGGCCTCACCGAGGAGGCGGCGCGTCGCTCCGGCCGGCACGTCCGGACGGTGCGGGTGGCGCTCGGCGACGTGGCAGCGGGCTCGATCCTCGGAGTGGGCGTGCGCGGGAGCGCGCAGCTCGTGCTCGAGGAGCCGCAAGGTCGGGTGATCGGGGCGACGTTCTGCGGTCCCGACGCCGGCGAGATGCTCCAGGCGGCGACGATCGCCGTCGTCGCCGGCGTCAGCGTCGCCCAGCTCCGCCACGCCGTGCCGGCCTTCCCGACGTTGTCGGAGGTGTGGCTCGAGCTCGTCCGCAGCTACCTCGTCGAGGGCTCGCCGCCCGCCGGCTGAGAAGGTGCGAGCAGCCGGGCGCCTTCTCGGCGGCGCGAGGCCGGCACCGCTGCCCCGTGCCTCCAGACGATCAGCACGCCGACACAGGCGAGCCCGACGTGGCCGGCGGCGGCCTCGAAGGGAAGCGCCGGAGCGAGCCCGAAGAGGGCGCCGGCGGCCGCCGCGGCGAGGGCGGCGGCGGCGGTGCGGGCCGTCTCGACCGCGCCTTGCGCCGCGCCCTGCGCCGAGGCCGGCACCGCCTCGCTCAGCACCAGCACCGCCGCGGGCGCGGCAGCGACCGACCCCGCCGCCTCGAGGGTGCCGAGCCCGACGAGCAGCGCCGGGCCGTGCACGAAGGGGTACACCGCGGCAAACCCTCCCGAGACCACGAGTGACCCGACCACGAGCAGGCGGCGGTCGACACGCTCTGCGAGGCGTCCCGCTGGCACCGAGAGGGCGGCGAAGGGCAGCGCGAAAAGGGTCCAGGAGAGCCCGATCTCGGTGTTGCTCGCCCCGCGCAGCTCGAGCAGCAGCGTCCAGGTCGTCTCGTAGGCGCCGATCAGCACCCCGCTGGCGGCGAAGACGAGGACGGCGCCGAGCACCGCCGGGCCGAGCCGCACCCGGGTGCGCCCGAGCGGGTGCGCCGGCGACATCGCCTCGGCCGGCCCGGCGCCGAGCGACCACGGCCGCGCCCGCGTCGCCTCCGGCGTGAGGCCGGAGTCGCCTCGCCAGGGTGGGGCCGTCACGGTGTCGCCGGACGGCGCTCGCCGGCCGGACGGCGCTCGGCGGCCGTACGGCGGCGGCAAGGCTGAGGCTGACGACGCCTCGGAGGTCGACGGCGAGCGGGAGGCCTTCCTCCCGCCCGCCAGGACCGGCGCTGCCGCCGCCAGAGCCAGCACGGAGGCGACGAGGAAGAGCGGCCCCATCCGCGCCGTGCCGGCGATGCTGCCGGCGAGCGGACCGATTGCCAGCGCCAGGGTCTGCGAGCCGTAGAGGGCGC
>DAHUZG010000180.1 GCA_027306715.1 Acidimicrobiaceae bacterium | reverse complement strand
GCGCCCTGCTCGACGAGGGGGTAGCGGAGAACGTTCGCCTTCGGCGGGACGTGCGCCTGGCCCGGGACAGCGACGCAGCGCCCCTCGCCGTCGAAGGTGAAGCCGTGGTAGCCGCAGACCAGCTGCTCGCCCGAGACGCTGCCGAGCGACAGCGGGTAGCCACGGTGCGGGCAGCGGTCGGCGAGGGCGACGGGGTGGCCGTCCTCGAGGCGGAACAGCGCCACGGGCTCACCGAGGATCGTGCGCCCGAGCGGGCGCGGCCCGATCTCGGAGCTCAGCGCCGCCACGTACCAGTGGTTCCACGCGAACACGCCATCACCCCCCGTGGAGCCCTGCCGCCGGCCCAACCGCCCTGTGCGCAGAGCGAACGAGACTTCGTATCGTGAACGGATCGTCGCGAAGCGACCGGCGGCGTGTCAAGACCGCCCCCCGCCCGTGGTCGCCGTCGAGGCCAGGTCGACGTAGCGCTCGGAGAGGTGCCGAGCTGCGTCGGCGGAGCCGACGAGCTGCTCGAGGCGGGCCAGCTGGAGCCGGTTTCCGAAGTCGTCGCCGGGCAGCGGGTGCAACAAGGTGGTCATGAAGGTCGAGAATTCCTGCGCCTGCCAGGCGCGGCGCACGCATCTCTTGGAGTAGGCCTCGAGCGGGCCCTCGTCGCCCTCGACCAGGAGCGCGGTCAGGGAGCCGGCGAGGTCGTGCACGTCGGCGAGCGCGAGGTTCATCCCCTTTGCCCCTGTCGGCGGCACGATGTGGGCGGCGTCGCCGGCGAGGTGCAGCGAGCCGAAGGAAATCGGCTCGAGCACGAAGCTGCGCATCGCCGTGATCGATCGCTCGAGGATCGGCCCGTCGGCGAGGCTCCAGTCGCCTGTCGTCGACAAGCGCAGCCGCAGCTCCGCCCAGATCCGCTCGTCGGGCCAGCTCTCGAGCGGCTCGTCCGGCGCCACCTGGAGGTAGAAGCGGCTCAGCTCCGGCGAGCGCATCGAGTGCAGCGCGAAGCCCCGCTCGTGCCGGCAGTAGATAAGCTCCTCGGTGGACGGCGCGACGCGAGCGAGGATGCCGAGCCAGCCGAAGGGGTGCTCGCGCTGGTACTCGATCGCCGCCCCCGCCGGCACGGCCGCCCTCGAGATCCCGTGAAAGCCGTCGCAGCCGGCCACCACGTCGCAGGAGAGCACCCGCTCGCGCCCCTCGAGGCGGTAGCGGACCGCCGGGGAGGGGCCGTCCACGCCCTCGATCGCCAGCGCCTCGGCCTCGAAGACCAGCGGGCCGCCGCTCTCGATCCGGGCGGCGATCAGGTCTTTCACGATCTCCTGCTGGCCGTAGACCGTTATCGCCTTGCCCCCGGTCAGCTCGCTCATCGCGATCCGGTGGCCGGCTCCGCCGAACCGCAGCTCGATCCCGTGGTGGACCAGGCCCTCCCGTCGCATCCGGTCGCCGACGCCGCCCGACTCGAGCAGCTCGGCGATGCCGTGCTCGACGACCCCGGCCCGGATCCGCTCCTCGACGTGGCGGCGGCTGTGGCGCTCGACGACCACCGAGTCGATGCCGGCGAGGCCGAGCAGGTGGGCGAGGAACAGCCCGGCCGGCCCGGCGCCGACGATGCCGACCCCGGTGCGCGCCGGCACCTCGGCTGCCGGCTGCTCGGTGGCCACCCGGCGACGCCTAGAACCGATAGCGGGCGATGTCGCCCCGGATCGTCACCCACTGGGTCTCGGTGAAGGCCTCGAGGTTCGCCTGCGGCCCGCCGAAGCGGGCGCCGGTGCCCGAGTCGCCGACTCCGCCGAAGGGGACCTGCGCCTCGTCGTTGATCGTCTGGTCGTTGACGTGCACCGCACCCGACGGCACCTTCTCGGCGAGGGCCAGCGCCTTCATCGGGTCCGCCGTCAGCACCCCGAGCGAGAGCCCGTAGGGGGTCGCCGCGGCGAGCTCGGCGGCCTCGTCGAGGGTGGCGAAGGACACGACGGGCGCCACCGGCCCGAAGACCTCCTCGACATAGGCCGGCATCGTGCTCG
>DAHUZG010000177.1 GCA_027306715.1 Acidimicrobiaceae bacterium | reverse complement strand
GGGACCGGGCCGCCGCCGGCGCCGCCGACGCGTGAGCGCCCCGCCCCGGCCGGGCGCCCCGGCCGGCGCCGCACCCCGCCGCGGCTGGCACGTGCTTCTGATCGGGATGATGGGGAGCGGCAAGACGACCGTAGGCCGGCTCCTCGCGCAGCGACTCGGGCGCCCCTACCTCGACAGCGACCTCGAGGTGCAGCGCCTGACGGGCCGCAGCGTGCCGGAGATCTTCGCCGGGCAGGGCGAGGCGGCGTTCCGGGCTGCCGAGTCGCGGGTCCTCGCCGATGCGGCCGCCTCGCCGCGGCCGACCGTCGTCTCGGTGGCTGGTGGGGCCGTGCTGAGCGCGGCCAACCGGGAGCTCGTGGCCGTCGCCGGGCAGGTGGTCTGGCTGAGGGCGCGTCCGGAGACGCTCGCCGCCCGGGTCGGTGCCGGGGACGGCAGGCCGCTGCTCGAGCGCGACCCGGCCGCGACGTTGCGCCGCCTCGACGCCGAGCGCAGGCCGGCCTACGAGCGTCTCGCCGGCCTGGTCGTCGACGTCGACGAGCTCACGCCCGCAGAGGTGGCGGAGGCGATCGCCGGGGGCCTGCTGCGAACGGTGCGCGTCGAGCTCGGCGAGCGCTCCTACGACGTCGCCGTCGGGCCCGGTGCCCGGTCCCGCCTCGCAGCTGCGATGCCTCCGGCGGCCCGCCTGGCGGCCGTCGTCACCCAGCGCGGCATCGGTGCGGAGCTCGAGACGGGCATCCCCACGGTCCGCTTCGAGGTCCCCGACGGGGAGGCGGCCAAGACGCTCGGAACCGTCGAGCAGCTCTGCCGCGGCTTCGCCGGGGCGGGGCTCACCCGAAGCGACGTCGTCGTCGCCGTCGGGGGAGGATCGGTGAGCGACGTCGCCGGCTTCGCCGCCGCCTGCTGGCATCGCGGCACTGCGCTCGTCAACGTCGCCACGACGCTGCTCGCGCAGGTCGACGCCGCGATCGGCGGGAAGACCGCCGTCAACCTGCCGGAGGGGAAGAACCTCCTCGGCGCCTTTTGGCAGCCGCGTGCGGTGATCTGTGACACCGACCACCTCGCCACGCTGCCGCAGGAGGAGTGGCGCTCGGGCCTCGGCGAGATGGCGAAGTACGCCTTCCTCGGCGCAGAGGACCTCGACCGGCTGCCGCTGGCCGAGCAGGTCGCGGCCTGCGTGGCGCTCAAGGCGGCCTTCGTCGCCGGCGACGAGCGGGAGTCCGGCCGCCGGGTGGTCCTCAACTACGGCCACACCCTCGCCCACGCTCTCGAGGCGGCCGGCCTCGCCGACGCCGCCCTGCCCGACGCCGCCCTGCCCGACGGGCGCGCGGCGACGATGCGCCACGGCGAGGCGGTGGCCGTCGGGCTCGTCTTCGCCGCCCGGCTCGCCCGGCGGCTCGGCCGCATCGGCGACGAGCGCGTGGCCCGGCACCTCGCCGTCGTCGCCGGGTACGGGCTCGGCGCGGCGCTGCCCGCCGGCGCCGACCCGGGGCGGCTCGTCGAGCTGATGGGGAGGGACAAGAAGGTGACCGGCGCCGGTCTGACGTTCGTCCTCGACGGGCCCTCCGGCGTCGAGCCGGTCTCCGGCGTCGAGCCCGGCCTCGTCGCCGAGCTCCTCGGCGCCGCCGAGCTCCCCGCCGCCGCGGCACCGGCGGTGCCGCGATGAGCGCCCCGTCCGGCGACCCCGGCGAGGCCGCCCGCCGCGCGCCCGGCCCCGGCGAGGCCGCCCCGCCGCTCCTGCTGCTCCTCTCCGGACCGAACCTCGGTCTGCTCGGCAGCCGCCAGCCGGAGATCTACGGGCGCTCCACCCTCGAGGACCACGTCGCTCGCGCACGCGCCGTGGCCGTGGCCGCCGGCTGGCGCCTCGAGCACCACCTGCGCGAGCACGAGGGTGACCTCGTCGAGCTCGTGCACGGCGCCCGCGGCAGCGCCGGAGCGATCGTCGTCAACGCCGGCGCGCTCACCCACTACGGCTGGTCGCTCCACGACGCCCTCGCCGCCTTCGAGGGGCCGATCGTCGAGCTGCACCTCTCCAACCCCTCTGCCCGCGAGCCGTGGCGGCACACCTCGGTGATCGCCCCGGTCGCCGCCGGCACCGTCGCCGGCTTCGGCGGGCTCGGCTACGAGCTCGCCGTGCAGGCGGCGATCCGGCTCGCCGCCACCGAGGCGCCGCCCGGCCCGCCCGCCCGTACCATCGAGCCGTGAGCCCCGCCCGCGACCTCTCCCGTCTCGAGCCGATGGACGTCGCCGGTCGCATCGGGCGGCTGCGCGAGCGCCTCGCCCGCGCCGCCTCAGAGCCGGCCGGCGTGCCGGCGCCGGGGGCCATCCTCGTCACCAAGCTCGTCAACATCCGATACCTGACCGGCTTCAGCGGATCCTCGGCGATGCTGCTCGTGACGCCGGCCTCGGTGCTGCTGCTCACCGACGGCCGCTACCGCGACCAGGCGGCGGACGAGCTCGCTGCCGCCGGCGTCGAGGCCGAGATCGCCATCGCCCGCCTCCCGGGCCAGCTCGCCCGGCTGCGGCAGGCGACCACCCGGGTGCGGGCGCTGGCGCTCGAGGAGCAGTCGGTGACCTGGGCGATGCAGGCCCGGCTCGCCGAGGCGCTGAACGCCGAGCTCGTCCCGTCCGGCTCGCTCGTCGAGCAGCTCCGTCTCGTCAAGGACGCCGGCGAGCTCGCCCGCATCGAGGCCGCCTGCGACATCGCCGACGTCGCCCTGGCCCAGGTGAAGGAGCAGCTGGCGGCGCGCCCGACGGAGTCCGAGCTGGCGGCCGAGCTGGAGCGGGAGATGCGCCGCCGCGGCGCCAGTGGGGCGGCGTTCGAGACCATCGTGGCGAGCGGCCCGAACGGCGCCTTGCCGCACGCCCGCCCCACGCACCGCGTGATCGAGCCCGGCGAGCTCGTCGTCGTCGACTTCGGCGC
>DAHUZG010000171.1 GCA_027306715.1 Acidimicrobiaceae bacterium | reverse complement strand
CGGCGGCAAGCTGAGGGTTGCGCCGGTTGTCCAGCGGCCAATCAGCAGCCCGCCAGGCGCGCCTTTCGGCGGTGCGCGTGGCGATGACCGAGCACGGCGTCGACGCGCTCTTGCTCTCCCTTGGTGCCGACCTGCCGTGGCTCTCGGGCTACTAGGCGAAGCCGCTCGAGCGGCCGACGGTGCTCGTCGTTCCGGTCGACGACGAGGCGACGCTCGTCGTGCCGCGCCTCGAGGCGCCTCGCGTGCGCGCCGACGACCGACTGTTCGAGCTGCGGCCCTGGGAGGAGACCGAGGACCCGGTCGCCCTTCTCGCCGGCCTCGTCGGGGCACGCCGCCGGCTGGCGATCTCGGACCGCGCCTGGGCGGCGCTGCTGCTGTCGCTGCAGCGGGCGCTGCCCTCGGCCAGCTGGCGACCGGCCTCCAGCGTGCTCGGGAGGCTGCGGGAGGTGAAGGACTCCGAGGAGATCGCCGCCCTCGCCGCCGCTTCCTCGGCCGCCGATCGCGTCGCCGCCGCCCTGCACGCCGGCGAGATCCCCCTGATCGGCCGCAGCGAGGCCGAGGTGTCGGCCGAGATCGGCCGCCGGCTGCTCGCCGAGGGCCACCACCGGGTCAACTTCGCCATCGTCGCCAGCGGGCCGAACGCGGCCAGCCCTCATCACGAGCCCGGCTCGCGGGTGATTAGAGAGCGGGAGACGGTGGTCTGCGACTTCGGCGGCAGCCTCCGTCTCGAGGGGGACGACGGCCCGGGCTACTGCTCGGACATCACCCGCACGGTGCTCACCGGGCCGCCCGACCAGGAGGTCGCCGAGGCCTACGGCGCGCTGCAGCGCGCCCAGGCGGCTGCGGTCGCCGGCGTGGCGCCCGGTGTCGCCTGCGAGGAGATCGACCACCTCGCCCGCCGGGCGATCGACGCCGCCGGGTGGGGCGAGTGCTTCGTGCACCGGACCGGGCACGGTATCGGGATCGAGGAGCACGAGGCGCCCTGGATCGTCGCCGGGAACGAGGAGCTGATCCGGGAGGGGAACGCCTTCTCGGTCGAGCCGGGCATCTACGTCCCCGAGCGCTTCGGCATGCGGATCGAGGACATCGTCGTGGCGACTGCGGACGGCGTGCGGCCGCTCAACCTCGCCGATCACGATCTCGTGGTCCTCGAGGCCTGATCCCATCCCAAAGCGCCGGGCGAGGGCGGCGCTTTCTCCCCCCGCCCGGGTTGCCGGTAGGGTGCAGTGATGGCCCTTCTCGAGCGCAGCGGCGTTCCGGCCCCGGGCTCGCCGGTGCTCGTGATCGCCCTCGATGGCTGGATCGATGCCGGATTCGCGGCCGCCACGGCGGCGGCGGCGCTGCTCGAGGCCGTGCCGACGGAGGTCTACGGGACCTTCGACTCCGAGCAGCTGGTCGACTACCGTGCCCGCCGGCCCCGACTTCGCATCGACGACGGGGTCCGCGGCCCGATCGTCTACTCCGACGCCCGGCTGCTCGTCGGGAGCGACCGGCTGGGCAACGGGCTCGCCCTGCTGATCGGCCCCGAGCCCGACTACCGCTGGCGGGCCTTCTCCGACGAGGTGTCCTCGCTCGCCGTCGAGCTCGGTGCGCGCCTCGTCGTCGGGCTCGGCGG
>DAHUZG010000167.1 GCA_027306715.1 Acidimicrobiaceae bacterium | reverse complement strand
GTCGTCCTCGTCCGCACCGCGCCCGGCTCGCCGCCGGGCTGACCCGGGCTGGCGGCGGCGCCGAGCCGCCGCGTGAGGACCACTCGGCCCCTCGGAAGGACGAGCTCACAATCTCCTGACGATTAGCTCACAGCGTGGCGGGGAATCACCCGTCACGATCGTCGCGACGGGTGCGTCGCCACCGCAACGAGTCGCATCGCAGAAGGTGGCACCGCTGAGAGCGGCACCGCAGAGAGTGGCACCGCCAGCAAAGGCGGGGAGAGGAGCAGGAGATGGCCTTGGTGGTCAATGCCCTTTGGGTGTGCCTCGTTGCGGTCGTCGGGCTGATGGCGCTCGTCGGCCTCGTCGGCTGGCACCGGCGGGTCGGCTGAGCCTGAGTCAGCTTCTGAGCAGCCCTTGAGTCAGCGGGGCGCCCCGTGGGCCCCGAGCTCGTGCACCGAGTGGCCCGGCGGTTCGAGCTGGAAGGTCGAGTGCTCGAGGTCGAAGTGTCCCGCGAGGCACGCCTGAAGGCTGTCGAGCACCTGTGGAGCGTGCCCGTCCTCGAAGCAGCCCTGCTCGATGACGACATGGGCACTCAGGGCCGGCAGGTGTGAGCTGACGACAAAGGCGTGCAGGTCGTGCACGTCGCTCACGTGGGGGGTCTCGAGCAGGTGGGCGCGTACCTCGTCGAGCGCAATCCCGGCCGGTGTGGCCAGGAGCAGGATCCGGCCCGACCCGCGAAGCAGGCCCCATCCGGTGCGCAGCATGAGCACGACGACGGCAAGCGAGGCGACGGCGTCGGCGCGCTGCCAGCCGGTGACGAGGATCACCGCCCCACCGACGATCGTGGCGAGGTAGGCCCAGACGTCCGTGACGAGGTGCGCGAGCACCCCGCGCACGTTGAGGCTCGAGTGGTCCCCGCCGGCGACCAAGGCCGTGCTGGCACCGTTGACGACCACACCGGCGCAGCCGACCGCCACGAGCGCAGCGCCCCCGACGGGGCTCGCGTGCACCAGTCGCCCCACCGCCGCGGCGACGACGAGCGCCGCGGCGACGACGAGAAGCACGCCGTTCAGCGCTGCCGAGAGGATGTCGGCACGGACGTGGCCAAAGGTGAAGCGGTTGCTCGCCGGCCGCCGCGCGGCGACGACCGCAGCGACCGCCGCCGCCAGCGCGATCGCATCGGTCAGCTGATGAGCGGCGTCGGCGAGCAGCGCCAGCGAGCCGGTGAGCGAGCCGACCACGACCTCGGCGACCATGAAGGCCGATACGAGGCCGAGCGAGCCGGTGAGTCGCCGCTGCCGGGAGAGGCCGGTGCCGCCCCGCCGGCTCACCTCAGGCGCCTGGTTCAGGCGCCGGGGCGGAGCCGTGGCCGTTCTGGCGGCGCAGCTCACGCGTCACCCGCTGCTCGACGAGAAAGGCGACGAAAGGGACGAACCCGGCGCAGATCATCGCTGCCAGCTGGCCGATGCGGAAGTGCTGACGGCGCGCCAGGTCGAACACCGTGAGCAGGTAGACGATGTAGAGGATCCCGTGGACCGGGGCGACGATGTCGGCGAGAGCCGGCTCGTGAGCTCCGTACTGGAGCGGCATCCCGACGAGCACGAGCACGAGCAGCCCGATTCCGACGACCACGGCCATCACCTGGTAGCGAGCCAGCGCGCCGCTCACCGCTGCCCCGCTCACCGCTGCCCCGCTCACCGCTGCGCCGCTCACCGTCGCGCCCAGGTCTTGGGCCGGTCGCGAAGCGATGCCAAATAGGCGTTGTAGGCGCGGGCCTCCTCGTCGTCCCCGAGCCCGTCGTCCCCGAGCCCGTCGCTCGCGGCAGCGTCCGCAGACGAGCGCTCGTCGTCGCCGGCACCGCCGGGAGCGGGGCCCGCCAAGCAGCCACCGCTACCGCTCGTGGCGCGGGTCTCGGCGCTGCCCACTCCTGCGATCGCGCTCCCTCGCGCAGCGGCGTCGCTCGTCCGGGCAGCTGCGCGCAGGCGGGCGACGCCGCGTGCGCCGATCGTCTCCGGGTCGGCGTGGACGTACCACCACCAGGCGACGAGACCGAACAGGGCGAAGACCGGCCATTCGACGGCATAGAGGTAGCTCAAGGTGTTGCCCGACATGGCGACCGTCGCCTGCCACCATCCGGCGAGGACGCAGCCGGGGCTCCACACTGCCACGGCCGTCGTCGCCAGCACGGTCCGGCGCGTCAACCAGCGCTGTTGCACGAGGCCGAGCCTACAATCCGTGCCACAAGAACCGACTTCGTCCCGCTGCTGCAGCCCTGCCCGCCGATGCCGATGCCAATGCCGATGCTGTGCCTGCGGCCCCGTTGGGGCGCCGCTCACGCCGCTCACGGCCTGCCGGTAGCGTGCGCTGGTGGCCGAGCACGACATGCCCTTTCTCGAGGGTGGCGCCAGCGACGACCCGCTCGAGCAGTTCCGGGCCTGGTACGAGGAAGCGAGCCGGGTGGCGCTGATGCCCGAGGCGGCCGCCGTGGCGACAGTCGACGCTGACGGCCGACCCTCGGCGCGGATGGTGCTCGTCAAGTCCGTCGACGAGCGGGGCCTCACCTTCTACACGAACCGCCAGTCGCGAAAGGGCCGCGCTCTTGCCGAGCGACCCCTCGCCGCTCTCCTCTTCTACTGGGAGCAGCTGGGGCGCCAGGTTCGTGTCGAAGGTGGGGTCGAGCAGGTCAGCGACGACGAGTCCGACGCCTACTTCGCCACCCGGCCGCGGGCCAGCCAGGTCTCGGCCCACGCCTCGCGCCAATCCGAGCCTGTCGAGAGCCGCGCCGCGCTCGAGGCAACCCATGCCGAGCTGGCGGCGGCGTTCGGCGGCGACCCGATCGCGCGCCCGCCGTCGTGGGGCGGCTACCGGCTCGTTCCGGACAGCTTCGAGTTCTGGCAGAACCGCGCCGACCGCCTGCACGACCGGTTGCGCTACGAGCGCCGCGGGAGCCGATGGGAGCGCCGCCGACTCCAGCCGTAACCGCCCGACCGGCTTGTCCAGCGTGGTTGAGGACTGGGCGGCTCAGCCTGTGCTGACGAGCAGCGCCACCGGAAGGTGGGAGAGCACGTCGGCGACGCGAAGCCGGCCGCCCTCGGCGCGCAGCATCTGGCCGGAGAGGACGTCGCGGTACTCGAGAGGTGCCGCACCCGGCAGGTCGACCACCGTCTCACCGAAGTCGTCGCCGGTCGGCAGGTCGCCCGCAGCGGAGTGCAGCCGCCCGGCGAGGCGCGTGACGACGGCCACCGCCGCCGAGCCGTCGGAGCCGGAGCGGGCGAGAGCGAGCAGCGAGCCGGCCTCCTCGCCTGCCGGATGAAGAGCTGCGTAACCGGCGATGCGGGCGAAGGCGGCTGGAGCGCGGCGCCGGGCACGCAGGCAGGCGGCGGTGACGAGCACCTTCAGCTTGCCGTCGCTCCAGTCGCGCCGCAGCTGGGACGAGCGCTCGGGCGAGGTGACTGGCGCGGCGGCGGGCTCGCCCTCGTGGAGATCGAGGCGGGAGAGCTCGTTGCGCAGCTGGGCGGGATCGGGCGGCCGGCGGTTGTCAGGATCGACGAGCACGAGGTTCCAGGACTCGTCTGCCTGGTAGCAGTCCGGCACCCCGGGAAGCGAGCTGCGCAGAACGACGGCCGTAAGGCTGTTGACCGCTCCGAGGCGGGCGACCTCGCCGACCAGCTCTCCGAAGGCGGCGCGCACGAGCGCGGCATCGGCGGCGAGCAGCCGCTCGGCGAGCCCGGCGAGGCGCTTCTCGTAGGCGGCGTCGGGATCGGTCCAGGTGGTGCGCAGCTTCGCCTCGCGGGCTCCTTTCACGGCGGCAGCGCCGATCCGCTCGCCGAGAGTCGGATCGGAGCCGGCGGCGGGCAGCGTGGCGAGCGCCAGCTGCGCCAGGACGCGCGTGTCGAAGCACCACCCCGGCGTGGCCGCCGACGAGCCATCCTCGTCGAGCAGCCGGCGCAGCCGTTGAAGCCCGCTCTCGAACGCCTCGGCGAGCTCGGTGAGGGCGTACAGCCGCGCCCGGACGTCGCCTGACCGTTTCGTGTCGTGGGTGGTCCAGGGGATCAGCCCCCCGCGGCCCTCTGCAGCGCGCGCCGCGGCGCGGGCGTGCAGGCGCTCGACGCCGTCGCTGCGGTCCCGGGAGGGGTCGCCCCCGACCTCGCAGTAGGCGAGCGGCCCGGCGAGGCGGTACCACGCGGTGTCCTCGACTCCCTTGGCTGTGATCGCCCCGGTCGTCTGCTGGTAGTGCAGCACGGCCGGCAACGGCGCCGCACCGGTCAGCGCCTCCTCGATCTCGAGATGGTCGATGCACGCCTGGTGGAGAGCGGCGAGGTCGTCGGGATGAACCGGACCGCTGTCGAGATAGGTGCGGTAGACGGGAAGTCGCGTCGTCACCTCGATGAGCGCCTTGGCGTCGACGCCGAGGGCGTGTGCGGAGCGTTCCAGCTCGGCGCCGAAGAGCCCGGCGGCGACGAGCAGCCGGGCGTCGCGCACCGTCTCCTCGACGCTCGCTTCGCCCTCGGCCTGTGACGCGGAGACGAGCCGGGCGCGACCGCGGGGGTCGCTCAGCGCGCCGGCGAGGTCGTCCACGACCTCGTAGCCGGTCGTCCCCGCCACCGGCCAGGAGGTACGCAGCCGCTCGTCGCCGGTGAGAATCTTCTCGATCACGATCGGGATCCCGCCGACGGCCGCCTCAAGGCGGCGGAGGTAAGCGCCGGGGTCGGCGAGGCCGTCGAGGTGGTCGACCCGCACCGCCGACAGGGCGCCCCGCTCGGCGAGCGCGACGACGAGGGCATGGGTGCGGGCGAACACCTCCTCGTGCTCGACGTGCAGACCGACGAGCCCGTCGATGTCGAAGAAGCGGCGGTAGTCGCGGTACCGCTGGCGCCACTCGACGAGGCGGTAGTGCTGGGCGGCGAGCACCTCAGCCGGATCGTCGTCGGGCGCGGCGGGGCCGGCGAGGGGAAGCTCGACCCCGTTGAGCTCGAGCACGAGCTCGCCTTCGGCACCCTGCTGCAAGCGAAGCGAGCCGCCGGCGAGGACCTCGTCGAGCGGATGGTCGAGCAGCGGGAGGCTGACCTTGCGGCGAGCCTCCGGCGGCCCAGCGTCCCAGTCGATGTCGAACACCGGCGCGAGCTCGCCGTCGGGGCCACTCTGCAGGACCGCGCGCCACCACTGACCGCGGACGTCGGCGGCGAGGTGGTTCGGGACGATGTCGACACAGAGCCCGAGGTCGTGCTCGGCGCAGGCGCACACAAGCGCGGCGAAACCATCCGCGCCGCCGAGCTCGTCGCGAATCCGCGTCGGGTCGGTCCCGTCGTAGCCGTGCGTGCTGCCCGGCACGGCGTCGGTGACGGGGGAGGTGTACACGGTCTCGATGCCGAGCCGGGCGAGGTCGGGGACCATCGCCGCTGCCTCCCAGAAACCGAATTCCGGCTGCAGCTGGATGCGGTAGGTCGCTCCGAGCCCGGGGCGAACCGGGAGCCGTGGAAGCGGAGGGAGCTCGATCGGCCCGGCCGAGCCGCGGGGAGCCGGCGTCACCGGCATCCGCGCAGCACGAGCACGGCGTAGGCCCCGAGACCGACGACGACCTCGGGGCCTTCCGGCCCGATGGCGTGCGCCGCCCCGCCGATCCGGTCCCCGCCGACGACACCGGCGACGTTGCGCCCGGCGAGGACTTCCCAGCAGCGTCCGGCGAGAGGACCGGCGTCGACGGCGAGATCGGCACAGTCACCGGCCGAAAGGCGGCAGACGACGGCGATCTCGTCGGCGTCGAGGTAGCGGTCTGCGCGCCGCAGCCAGATGAGGACCCCGGCACCGGCCTCCGCGTGGGCCTCGCAGAGCCGGGCGTCGAGGGTGGCCAGGGACGGCTCGAGAGCGCGCAGCTCGAGCAGCCGGCGCTGCCAGTCTGCGAGCTCGGCATGGATCCCCTGCCCGGCGAGGCGGCGGTCGGGGCGGCTCTTTTCGAAGGTCTCGACCGCCTGCGGGTCAGGTCCTGTGCTCCCCGTCGCCGCCCCGACCTCCTCGGCGCGGCCGCGGCGCACGGCCTCGACGAGGTGGGGATCGGTGTGCGAGACGAAGAAGTGGAACGGTGCCGTCTCACCATACTCCTCGCCCATGAAGCGCAAGGGAACGAACGGTGCGAGCAGCACGGCCGCCGCCACCGGGAACTGCGCGGCGAGCGGCAGCCGGGAGGCGAGGCGCTCGCCGAAGCCGGCGTTGCCGATCTGGTCGTGATTCTGGGCGTAGACGACGAGCTGGTCTCCCTCGATCCCGCCCGCGGCGGTCCCGCCGTGGTGGCGGCCGAACACCGGTGAATACCTGCGGCCGGAGAGGACGTAGCCCTCGGTCATCGCCTCGGCGAGGTCGCCGACGCCGTCGAAGTCGGCGAACCAGCGGTCGTGCTCGCCGGTGAGCGCCACTCGCAGCGCGTGGTGGAAGTCGTCGTTCCAGGCGCCGTCGAGGCCGAGACCGCCCGCCTCGGGCGAGCGGAACAGGCGCGGATCGTTGGAGGAATTCTCCGCCACCACGGTCGCCAACCGTCCCGCCGCACGAGCCGTGGCGTGCGCCGCTGCGGCGAGCTCGCCGAGGAACGGGGACGCCGTCTGGTCGACGATGGCGTGGACGGCGTCGAGGCGCAGCCCGTCGACGCCGATCTCGCCGATGTAGTAGCAGGCGCTCTCGACGAAATGGGTCCGCACGCCGTCGCTGCCCGGCCCGTCGAGGTTGATGGCGCCACCCCAGGGTGTCGAGTAGCGGTCGGTGAAGTAGGGCCCGTAGCGAGCGTGGACGGAACCCTCGGGGCCGATGTGGTTGTAGACCACGTCGAGGATGACGGCGATGCCCAGCTCGTGGGCGGTGTCGCAGAGGGAGGCGAGGCCCTCGGGGCCCCCGTAGCTCGACTGCGCAGCCGAGACGAACACGCCGTCGTAGCCCCAGTTGCGAGCACCGGGGAACTCGCCGACCGGCATCAGCTCGATCGCCGTGTAGCCCGAGGAGGCGAGGTCGGGCAGCGCCTCGGCGGCCCCGGCGAAGGTTCCGGCGGGGGAGAAGGTCCCGACATGGAGCTCGCAGATCACCTGGCTGGCGAGCGGCATCCCCCGCCAGGCGCCGGCCCCGCCGCTGCGCGACTCGAGCCGGCGGCCGCCGAGCCGGCGGATCACCTCGGACGGACCGTGGACCCCCTCGGGCTGTGAGCGGGAAGCGGGGTCGGCGAAGGGTCCCTCGCCGTCGAGGAGGTAGCGGTAGCGGGCTCCCGGCCCGACGCCGGCGATCGTGGCGGAGAAGTAGCCGTCGCCGGCGGGATCGAGGCGTGCAGTGACCGTGGCTGAGCTCTCCAGGGCGAGCACCACCTCTCGGGCATTCGGCGCCCACACCGAGAAGCGGGTGCCCTCGGCGCCGAGGTGCACCGCGCCCTGACGGGTCATTCCCGCGGCTCGCGCCCGGGTTCGCCCCCCGCTGCACCGCCCCCCGCCGCACCGCTCGGGCCGCTGTGGGGAACGAAGGCGACGACGCCGAGCGGCGGCAGCCGGCACTCGAGAAAGGCGGGCTGGCCGGACCACGGCAGCGGGACCGCCTCGATCGGGTCGCCTGAGACGACGCCGGAGCCACCGTAGACCTCGCTGTCGGAGTTGAGCACCTCCCGCCACAGCCCGCCGAACGGGACGCCGAGGCGCCAGGTGCGCACCACCGGGGTCAGGCTGAGAGCACAGACGGCGACCTCCCCGCCGCGCCCCCAGCGCAGCCAGCCGAGCACGTCCTCGTCGCGGGCGTCGGCGGTCACCCACTGAAAGCCGCGGCCGTCGACGTCGTGGCTGTGGAGGGCGGCGAAGAAGCGGTAGACGGCGTTCGCGTCGGTGACGAAAAGCGCCACTCCGGCGTGCTCGGGGTGCTCGTAGAGCGACCACTCGAGCTCCCGTTCGTGGTCCCACTCGTGCCAGGTCGCCAGCTCGCCCCCCATGAACAGCAGCTTCTTGCCCGGGAGCAGCCACTGGTAGCCGAGCAGCGCGCGCAGCGTCGCCCTCCGCTGCCAGTCGTCACCGGGCATCTTGGCGGCGAGCGCCTTCTTGCCGTAGACGACCTCGTCGTGGCTGAGCGGCAGGACGTAACGCTCACTTCCGGCGTAGAGCGAGCGGAAGGTGAGCTCGTCGTAGTGGTAGCTGCGGTGCACCGGCTCGCGGCTCATGTGGGTGAGAGTGTCGTGCATCCATCCCATGTCCCACTTGAGCGAGAAGCCGAGCCCTCCGGCGCTCGTCGGAGCCGTGACGCCAGGCCACGCCGTCGACTCCTCGGCGATCGTCAAGGTGCCGGGAAAGTCGGTGTGCACCGTGTCGTTGACACTGCGAAGCAGGTCGATGGCGTCGAGGTCCTCGCGCCCGCCGTAGCGATTGGGCGTCCAGTCCCCCTCCTCGCGCGAGTAGTCGAGATAGAGCATCGAGGCGACGGCATCGACGCGCAGACCGTCGACGTGGTAGCGGTCGAGCCAGAAGCGGGCGCTCGAGACGAGGAAGCTGCGCACCTCGTGCCGGCCGTAGTTGAACTCGTAGCTGCCCCAGTCGGGATGGACGCCGCGGCGGGGATCGGCGTGCTCGTAGAGGTGCGTGCCGTCGAAGGTGCCGAGCGCGAAGGCGTCGGTGGCGAAGTGCGACGGCACCCAGTCGAGTAGGCAGCCGATACCGCCCTGGTGGAGTATGTCGACAAAGGCTTGGAACTGCCGGGGCGTGCCATAGCGTGCGGTCGGGGCGAAGAACGACGTCGTCTGGTAGCCCCACGAGCCGTAATAGGGATGCTCCATCACCGGCAGCAGCTCGACATGGGTGAAGCCGAGGGAGTTGCAGTGCTCGACGAGGCTGTGGGCGAGCTCCTCGTAGCTGCAGTAGCTGCCGTCATCATGGCGTTTGAACGAGCCGAGGTGGACCTCGTAGATGCTGATCGGCCGCGCCAGGTCCTGGCACTCGCCGCGCCCGCGGCACCAGTCGGCGTCGCCCCAGGCGTGGTCGAGGTCGGCGACGACCGAGCCGGTCGCCGGCGGCAGCTCGGCGGCGAAGGCGACCGGGTCGGCCTTCTCGAGCGTGCCCGAGGGAGTCTCGATCGCGAACTTGTAGCTCGCGCCGACTCCGAGGGCGTGGACGCCGCCCCACACGCCGGAGCTGCCCTGCGGCTCGAGGCGGTCCTCGCCCGCGGTCCAGCCGTTGCCGTCGTGGATGACCGAGACGGCGTTCGCGTTCGGTGCCCACACGGCCAGGCGAGTCTCTCCGGTGCCTGCTGTGACGGGATGGGCGCCGAGGACGTCGTAGAGGCGGAAGTGGCGGCCCTCGTTGAGCAGGTAGCGGTCCACGTCACCGAAGATCGGACGCTGCCCGACCTGATGCGGGTCCATCGGCACGTCGCTCATCGTCTCGTCGCTCATCGGCACGTCGCTCATCGTCTCTCTCCTCCTTCCCGCTCCGGCTCTCGGCCACCGGGCCGTCGTCGGGCGGCGTCGAGGCGGTCGAGGACCGCCAGCAACGCGTCGTCGTCCTCCAGCTCCTCGAGGGTGTACTGCAGGCGCCGTGCGAAATTAACGTGCCCGTCAACGGTTCCGGGCACATTGTGCGGGTCGGTCTCGCCCCACAGGTCTTCGAGGTTGACGATGACGAGCTCGGCCGGGGAGGCACCGAGCTCGTCGAGGACGGCGGCGAGGACGGCTCGCTCGTCGAAGTCGCGCCGTCCGAGCAGGCGCTCCCGGCGAAGGCGGGCGAGCAGAGCGAGGCGAGTGCGGCGTCGCCGTCGCCTGGAGGCGGTAGCTGCGGCAGCGTCGAGCATCCCGAGCGACTCTCTCAGGTCGATCTCACCGCCGCCGAGGAAGCCGGCGAAGGTGGCGGTGTCGTGGGTGTCGACATAGGCGACGCTCGTCGCCGGCGGCTCGAGCGTCCCGGCCGGGTCGGACTCGAGGTCGAACACGGCGACGCGCATGCCGGCGACGCGATGGGTGCGCAGCGATCGCTCGAGCGCCGGTTCGACGGTCCCGAGATCCT
>DAHUZG010000166.1 GCA_027306715.1 Acidimicrobiaceae bacterium | reverse complement strand
CTCGTCGAGGCGCGACGCCGAGCCGACGGCCCCCGAAGCACCGATCACCGCCACCGCGCCCCGCGACATCGAGATCGCTTCGGCCTTGTCCGCCGCACGCCGGACCAGCAGGCGCGCCTCGGCGAGCGAGAGGTCAGTCGGGTGGGCGCTCACCGCCTGACAGTACCCGAGCCACCCGAGCGCAGGCCCGGGACGTCAGCAGGCCGCAGTTGGCCGTAGGCTCGCAGCATGGAACGATCAGCGCAGCTCGACACGGCCGCGCCCGGCGGCGACGAGCCCGAGCTCGGCGCCCCGGATCTCGACGGCTCGGAGCTCAGCGCCCCGGAGCTCGGCGGCTCGAGGCTCGGCGCCCCGGAGCTCGGCGCTTCGGAGCTCGGCGGAGAGCTGCCGACCGACGAGCAGCTCACCGAGCTGGCGCTCGCCGCGACGGCCGAGTCCCCGCTGCCGCCCGACGCTCGGCCGTTCCTCCCCTCAGGCGCTGCGTCAGCTTTGCTGCCGTCGTGGTACATGCCGGCGGTGGCGACCCGACGGGCGACGCCGGCCCAGCGTGCGGTCGTCGTCTCGATCGTCGTCGCTCTCCTCGTCCTCGAGGCTCTCGGGCTCTGCAGCGTCTTCGGCCAGGTCGTGATCGGCTGACTCGCCCAGCTCCATGTCCCCGCCCAGCCCGTGACCCCTGAGCCCGTGACCCCTGAGCCGGCGACCCCTGAGCCCGTGACCCCGAGACCGCTGAACGACGCCAACCCCTCCGCCTCCAGCACATCGCCGCTGACGCCCCAGCCGTTCCGCCTGCTCCCACCCCGGTTGCTGGCGCTCTCGCTCCTCGCCGTGCTGCTCGCCGCCGCTGCCGTCGGCGTCACGGCGCTGCTGCTGCGTCGCACCCCCTCCCCCGCCGCCACCTCGCTGCGTCCGAGCGGCCTTCCCGGCAACATCTCGACCGGGGTCGCGGCGCTGATGGGGCTGAGCCCCGTGCCGGCGAGCAAGGCTCCCGCCTTTGCGCTCACCGACCAGGCCGGCAGGCGGCTCACGCTCTCGAGCTTCCGCGGGCACAGCATCGTCCTCGAGTTCATGGATCCCCACTGCACCGACATCTGCCCGATCGTCTCGCAGGAGTTCGTCGACGCCTACCACGACCTCGGGCGGCGCGGCCGCAGCGTCGTGTTCGTCGCCGTCAACGTCAACCGCTACGCGTTGCAGGTCGCCGACGTCGCCGCCTTCTCCAACCAGCACCAGTTGAGCACGATCCCGACCTGGCACTTCTTCACAGGTCCGCTGGACGCGCTCCGCCGCGTGTGGTCGGACTACGGCATCCAGGTGCAGTCGCGTGGACCGCGTGCCGACGTCATCCATTCCTCGGTCGTCTACTTCATCGCCCCGAACGGCACCGAGCGCTTCCTCGCCTCTCCGATAGCCGACCACACCAGCGCCGGCACCGCCTACCTCCCGGCCGCCCAGCTCGGCGCCTGGGGCAGGGGGATCGCCACGATCGCCGCCGACCTCAGTGCCTGAGCGCCCGTCGCCGCGGCTCGACGTCGCTGCGGCAGCAGCTTACGAGCCGGCATGCGGTCGACCAGCCGGCGACGGCCAGGGCGCCGGGTAGCTGCTAGACGCCGAGGGTCGCCAGCCGGCTCGCCGCCGCCGCGGCCATCGCCGGCACCGCTGCCTCGAAGTGCGCAGCTGCGGCATCGGCGGCGGTCAGCCCGCCGCTCCGGTAACGCCCGTAGATCGCCTCGCAGAAGATCGCCGCCTTCCACAGCGCGAGCGCTTCGAACCAGTCAAGCCGCTCGAGGCTGCGACCGCTCCGCTCGACGTAGCGGCTGACGAGCTGGCGCCGCGTCGGGAAGCCCTCGGTGGCGGTGACAGGCGAGGTGCCGAGCGGGCTCGGCTCCCCGCCCGGCTCGCTAGAGGTGGCGAGCAGGTAGCCGAGATCGGCGCGGGGATCCCCGATGGCGCCCATCTCCCAGTCGAGCACGGCGACGATCGGCCGCACCCTGCCCGCGGCGACGATCGTGTTGCCGAGCCGGTAGTCGCCGTGGACGACGGTGTCCGGCAGCGGGGCCGGTGCCGCCGCGGCGAGGCGCGACCCGACATCGTCGACGAGGGGCAGCTCACGGGTGGCGTTGCGGCCCCAGAGGTCGGTGAACCGGCGCAGCTGGCGCTCGAGGTAGTTGCCCGGCCGGACGAACTCGACGAGCTCGCGCGCCGACGGGTCGACAGCGTGGATCTCTACGAGGGCGTCGACGAGGTCCTCGCCGACCGACCGTCGAGCCTGCGGGTCGGCGCCAAGCCAGGGTGGAAGCACATCGCTCACGACGTCGCCCTCGAGGAACTCGCTCACCGAGAACGGGACACCGATGAGATCTGGCTCTTCCCAGACGGCGTGCACCGTCGGCACGCGGATCCCGAGCGCCCCGAGCGCCATCTGAAGGCGCGCCTCGCGCACGACGTCGTGCGCCGAGGGTGGGAGCGGCGGGCGTGGAGGGCGCCGCAGCACGAACCGCTCCCCGCTCCCACGCTCGAGCAGGAACGAGAAGTTCGAGCCTCCGCCCGTGCCGACGCGCTCGGCGCGCAGCACCCCGCTCCCGAGACCGTGCGCGTCGAGGAGCTCCCGGACCGGCTGGAGGATGAGCAGCGGTGGGCGGGAGAGGCGCGCCGCCTCCTCGGCGCTCTCGACGATGTCCGGCTCGAGCACCGGCTCGGGCGTCACGGTCGCCTGCTGGCGAGCACCTCGATCGCCGGCTCCAGCTCCGCCGGCGGCACGAGCAGGGCGAGCACCGCGGTCGTGATGCCGGCCTCGGCGAAGGCCGCCAGCCGATCGGCAGCCGCCTCGAGCGGACCGAAAAGGAAGATCTCGCGCACGAGCGCCTCCGGCACGAGCTCGAGCGCCGCTGCCCGCTCGCCGGCCGACCACGCCGCCAGCATCGGTGCCAGCGCCTCGCCCCAGCCGAGCCAGCGGAGGAACTCGGCGTAGACCGGCACCGTGGCATAGGCGACGAGCAGCTGCCGGGCGGCGAGGAGCGCCTCTTCTGCCGGTCCCGGAACGACAAAGAAGCGACAGGCGAGCTCCTTGCCGCCGCCGGAGCCAACAGGGGCGCCCGGCGCGGCCCGATTGGCGGCGGCGGCCGCGGCGAAGGTCGCGGCCACCGTGCCGGCGCCGCTCAGCGGCAAGAAGTTCGTGAACGCTCCGTCGGCGATCTCGCCCGCCAGCGCCAGCATCCGCGGGCGCAGCGCCGCCAGCACGATCGGAACGGGCCGCGACGGCGGGCGGGCGAGCCGGAACCCGCCGGCGCCACGGCCTCCCGCCAGCACCGATCGCAGCTGCTCGACACGGGCGCGAACCGTATCGATCGGCCGCTCGAAGGGCACCTCGTTCCAGCGCTCGACGACGACCTCGGAGGAGGAGCCGAGGCCGAGCACGAAGCGCCCGCCGCTCAGCTCCGCCAGCGCCGCCGCGGTTTGGGCGAGCAGCGCCGGGCCGCGTGTGTAGACGTTGACCACCCCGCTCACCAGGCGCAGCCGCTCGCTCGCCGTCGCAGCGACTGCGAGCGGGGTGACGCCGTCGAGGTTGACCGACTCCTCGGACCAGAGGTCGTCGTAGCCGAGCTCCTCGACACGCCGCACGAGCGGACCGAGCTCGTCGATCGGCACGTCGCGAAAGGGGATCGTCAGCCCGAGCCGCACCGGGCCGTACTGTACGCGCCGTGACACCGTCGACGGCCCTTGTCAGCGGGGCAGCCTCCGGCATCGGCGCAGCCCTCGCCGAGCGGCTGGAGCAGCACGGGGTCGAGGTGCGCCGCCTCGACCTCGCCGGTGGCTTCGACGTCGGCGACCCGAGGTCCTGGGAGACGGTGCCCGCCGTCGGGCTCGCCTGTCTGAACGCCGGCGTCGGCACCGGCCAGGCGCAGCTCGTCGAGCTGAGCGACGCGAACTATCGCCGGGTGATGGGCGCCAATCTCGACGGCGTCGTCCTCGGCGCCCGGCGGATGGCGCGGGTCATGCGGCCCGGCGGCATCATCGTGGTGACGGCCTCCCTCGCCGGGCTCGTCCCGCTCGCCGACGACCCGATCTACACCGCCAGCAAGCACGCCGTAGTCGGCTTCGTGCGCGCCGTCGCTCCCCAGCTCGAGGCCCGTGGCATCCGCATCTGCGCGGTGGCGCCGGGGATGGTCGACACCCCGCTCATCGCGGCGAGCCGCGAGCTGCTCGGGAAAGCCGGCTACCCACTGCTTCGCCCCGCCGAGGTCGTCGATGCCGTGATGCGCCTCGTGGCAGAGGGCGGTCCCGGCGAGGTCTGGGTCGTCCAGCCCGGGCGCGAGCCCGAGCCGATGCGGGTCCCCCGCGTCCCGGGCGCCCGGGACCCGAACGGAGCCAGCGCCGGCGCGCCACCGAGCACGGCGCACCTCCCGGCCCGGGGCTCTCTCGTCAGTCGGGATCAGCCGAAGCGGTAGGGCTCACCGGCAGCAAAAGAGCGAAGGATCCGCCGGCTGACGACCATCCGGTGCACCTCGTCCGGTCCGTCGTAGATGTGGGCGCCGCGGGCGAGGGAGTACATCTGGGCCAGCGGCGAGCGGTCCGTCAGCCCGAGCGCTCCGTGCACCTGCACCGCTCGATCGATCACCTTGCTCAAGGCGTCGGCGGCGTAGTACTTGACGAGCGAGATCTCGACGCGGGCGTCCTCGCCGGCGTCGATCTTCCGAGCGGCGTCGTAGGTCATCAGCCGGCAGGCGTGGATCTCAGCCGCCGAGTCGGCGATCCAGACCTGCACGGTCTGCTTGTCCGCCAGCTTGCTACCGAAGGCCTCGCGCTCGAGCGCACGCTCGCAGAGCAGCTCGAGGGCTCGCTGCATCTGCCCGACCCAGCGCATGACGTGGTGGATCCGCCCCGGTCCGAGGCGAGCCTGGGCGATGGCGAAGCCGGCGCCGCGCTCGCCGAGGAGGTTCTCCGCCGGAACGCGCACCTGGTGATAGCGGACCTCGCAGTGCGTCGACCAGCCGCGGCCGCGGTGCCCGAGCACCGGGACCGCCTCGATCTCGACGCCGGGGGCCGCTGCTGGGACGAGGATCTGGCTCATCCGCCGGCGCGGGTCGGAGTCAGGGTCGGTGACCGCCATCACGATCCCGAAGGCCGCGCCCTCCGCCGAGGTCGAGAACCACTTGCGGCCGTCGATCACCCACTCGTCACCCTCGAGCACGGCCGTCGTGCGAAGCCCGATCGGGTCGGCGCCGGAGACCTCGGGCTCGGTCATCGAGAAGAACGAGCGCGCCTCGCCGGCGACGAGCGGCGCCAAGAAGCGCCGCTTCTGCTCCTCGGTCCCGTAGAGATGGAGGATCTCGCCGTTGCCGGCGTCTGGCGCTTGGCAGTTGAACACGAGCTGGGCGACGAAGATCCGGCCGATCTCCTCGTTCAACGCCGCGTAGGCGAGGAAACCGAGCCCGCTGCCGCCGGCCTCGGGCGGGAGGTGCGGCGCCCAGAGGCCGGCTGCGCGCGCCCGGCCGCGCAGCTCCTCGAGGAGCGCCTCGGCGGCGGCATCCTCTCTCGCCAGCGCCACCTCGTTCGGAGCGACGTGCTCGTCGACGAAGGCCCGGTAGCGGCCACGCAGCTCGTCGTGCTCGCCGGCGAGCGAGGCGTTGGTCACCACAGGGCCATGCTCGCAGGTTGGCGCGCGCCGCCGTCGGCCGCCTCGACCTGCGTGCCGAGCCGAGAGGTGGCACGCAGCTCGGCTTTGTCGCACGCCGAGAACAGCGGCACCGCGGCGATCGTTTCGAGGACGGTGGCCGGCACGCTCTCGAGCATGGCGCTCCCCCTTCTGCCCGGGAGCGTAGCTGCGCAGGGCCGCCTTCGCCGCAGACCTGCGGTGTATCGTGCCGCGCAGCGATCGCCAGAAGGGGGGAGGCGGATGCCCACGGCGAGCGGCGCGACCCTCAGCTCGGTGGGCAGTCGGCTCGTCGTCGAAGACCTCACGGTCCAGTTCGCCAGCCTGCGCGCCCTCGACGGCGTCTCGCTATCGGCCGGTCAGGGCGTCGTCGGCCTGATCGGGCCGAACGGTGCCGGCAAGACGACGTTGTTCAACGTCATCTGTGGATTCGTCAGGCCGACCTCGGGGCGGTTGAGCTACGGCAACGTTGGCCTCGGTCGCCATCACCCGCACGAGCTCAGCGGGCTCGGGATCGCCCGCACGCTGCAGGGCGTCGGGCTGTGCAAGACCCAGAGCGTGCTCGAGAACGTCATGCTCGGAGCAGAGGCGCGTGCGCGTTGCGACATCGTCTCGGCGCTGCTCGGGAGCCGGCGATCGAGCAGGGAGGAGGGCCGCATCGCCGAGCGTGCCCGCCAGCTGCTCGACGAGCTCGACGTGGGTGGCTACGCCAGCCGGCGCGCCGGCGAGCTCCCTTACGGGGTCCAGAAGAAGGTGGCGCTCGCCCGGGCCCTTATCGCCGAGCCGGAGCTGCTGCTACTCGACGAGCCCGCCAGCGGGCTCTCCGAGGCCGAGCTCGGCGACCTCGCCGGGCGCATCCGATGGCTCGGGACACATCTTGGAGTGCTCCTCGTCGAGCACCGGATGGACCTTGTCAACGCCGTCTGCGACCGCGTCGTCGTGCTCAACTTCGGCCAGGTGATCGCCGAGGGCACAGCTGCGGAGATCCGCGACAATTCCGAGGTCGCAGCCGCCTACCTCGGCGGCACGGTCACCGCCGGCATCACCGGCAGCGCCGGCATCACCGGCAGCGACGACGGCGCCGGGCCGGGCTCGATCCCCGGGCCGCGCTGATGCTCGAGGTGCGTGAGCTGAGCGTCGGCTACGGGCCGGTGACGGCGCTTCACGCGGTGAGCTTCGACGCCCTGCCGGGCACGATCACCGCCGTGCTCGGTGCCAACGGCGCCGGAAAGACGACGCTTCTTCGTACGCTGAGCGGGCTGGTACGGGCGCGCCACGGCTCGGCCCGATTCGCCGGCGACGAGCTGCTTGGACGCCCGGTCGAGACGATCGCCCGCGCCGGCGTCGCCCACGTGCCCGAGGGGCGGGGGATCATCGAGGAGCTGACCGTCGCCGAGAACCTCGAGCTCGCTGCGCTGTGGCGGCTCGGCCGGCGGGATCGTCGAGCAGCGATTGCCGCCACCTTCGAAACGCTCCCGCGTCTCGGGACCTTCCGCGACCGGCGCGCCTCGGGCCTGTCGGGTGGAGAGCGCCAGATGCTGGCGGTCGGCCGGGCGCTCGTCACCCAGCCGCGCCTGCTCCTGCTCGACGAGCCGTCTCTCGGGCTGGCGCCGCTCGTCACGGCACAGCTGATGGCCATACTCGCGGACAAGACCGCCGGCTCGGAGATGGTGGTCGTGCTCGTCGAGCAGAACGCCCGCAGCGCCTTGTCGGTCTCCACGCGTGCGGTCGTGCTCGATCTCGGCGAGGTCGTCGCCGACGACGAGTCCGCAGCGGTCGCCGCCGACGTCGATCTCCGCCGCCACTATCTCGGCTACTGAGCACGGCGATGACGCTCTTTGTCGACTACAGCCTCAACGGCGTGGCACAGGGGATGATCTTCGCCGCGCTGGCGCTCGCTCTCGTGCTCATCTTCCGGGCGACCCGGGTCGTCAACTTCGCCCAGGGGGCGATGGCGATGATGACGACCTTCGGCGCCTCGACCCTGCTCGAACACGGCGTCGGCTACTGGTGGGCGTTCGTCGCTGCCCTGGCGATCGGGTTCGTGCTCGGCGCGCTCGTCGAGGTGCTGCTCATCCGGCGCCTCGAGGGACGCTCCGAGCTGAACCCGGTGATCGTCACGATCGGGTTGCTCGTCGTCCTCGAGGGGATCGCCGGCGCCGTGTACGGCAATTCGAGCCGCGGCTTTCCGGCGGCCTACTCCCAGACGGGCCTCGTGATCGGGCACACCACCGTCGACTTCTCGCACTTCGACGTCTTCGTCCTCGTCGCCGTCGTCGTCTTGATGCTGGCCAATCTCGTTCTGTTCCGGGCCACGTCGCTCGGGCTCCAGATGCGCGCCAGCGCCTACGCCCGCGAGATGTCGCGCCTTCTCGGCGTTCGGGTCGGCCGCCTGCTCACCCTCGGCTGGGCGCTGGCGGGCCTCGCCGGAGCACTGGCGGGGCTGCTGACTGCTCCGACGAGCTCGTTCTCGCCGTACTTCATGGACCTCGACCTCGTCTACGCCTTCACCGCAGCCGTCGTCGGCGGGCTCGAGAGCCCGGTCGGCGCGCTCGTCGGCGGGCTCGTCACGGGGCTGTGCATCTCCTACGTCGGCGGCTACCTCGGCTCGGGCCTCGAGCCGCTCGGAGCGCTGGCGCTGCTCATCATCGCCTTGATGGCGCGTCCGAAGGGCCTCTTCGCCCGCCCGCCGGCGCGGATGGTCTAGGTGGCGAGCCTCGACGCCAGCGGCACGGCAAGAGGCGCTGGCGCCGGCGACGCCATCGACGCTCCCGGCTCAGGGCGCGCCGGCGGCAGTCGGACGCCGCGCCGGCTGCGGCTGCCGCGCCAGCCGATGCTGCGCCACCTCGCCCTCGCCGCTGCCGGCGCGGCCCTGTGCTACCTCGTCACCTCGCTGCTCAGCCCGTACAACGACGTGCTAGCCGGCGAGATCGGGCTCTACGTCGTCGCCCTCGCCGGGCTCAGCGTGCTCACGGGGATGAGCGGCCAGATCTCGCTCGGCCACGGCGCCTTCATGGCCGTCGGTGCCTACACCGCCGCACTGCTCGCCAACCACACCGGCCTCGATCTCGCCCTCCAGCTGCTCGCCGCCGCCGGAACGGCGGCCGTGCTCGGCGCCGTCGTCGGGCTGCCGGCGACACGGCTGCGCGGTCCGTACCTCGCCGGGATGACGTTGCTCCTCGCCCTCGCACTGCCGCCGATCGCCGACCGCTGGAACAGCCTGTTCGGCGGGGACCAGGGCCTCGTCACCACGCCTCCGACGGCGCCGGGCGACCTCAACGCCCAGCAGTGGCTCGCCGACATCGAGCTGTGGCTGGCGATCCTCACGCTCGTCGTCGTCGCCAACCTCGTCCGCAGCAGGTTCGGCCGCGCCTTCCGGGCGGTGCGCGACGACGAGGTCGCAGCTGCCCTGGCGGGGGTGCACGTCGCACGGACGAAGGTGATCGCCTTCGTCGTCGCCGCGGCCTGCGGCGGCCTCGCCGGCGGTCTGCTCGGGCTGACGACCGGGGTCGTGAGCACCGGCGAGTTCCCCCTCACGCTCTCGATCCAGCTGCTGGCGGCGATGGTGCTCGGTGGCGCCGGGAGCCTCGTCGGGGCGTGGTGGGGAGCGGTGCTGCTCGTCTACCTGCCCGAGTGGTCGAGCTCGCTCGCCGGCGACCTCCAGCTCGGCGCCGGCACCAGCGCCTACCTGGCGACGATCATCTTCGGCGCCGTGCTGATCGTAGCGATGATCGCCGCCCCCGGCGGCATCCAGGGAAGCCTACGATTGTGCTGGGCGTACGTGGGGTCGCGCCGAGGGGGCGCCGGCACAGGGGACGCCGTCAGAGGGGACGCGGTCGGAGGGGACGCGGTCAGAAGCGGCGCGATGGCGGGGGGCGAGCGCCCCCTCCAGGACAGAGCACCGAGCAGCGGAGGGCCGGCAGCGCCACGAGGAGCAGCGGGATCCCCGGGCAGTGCACCTAACGTGCAGAGCAACGAGTCATCCAACAGCGACGGTTGAGCCCGCCGCTGCGAAGGAGGGGGACATGAAAGGACGCCAGCACGGGCCTGTCGGACTGCTCTTGCGCCTGGCCACCGTCGGAACCGTGGTGACCGGGTTGACGGCGGTGGCGCTGAGCGCGCCGGCGTCAGCGCAGTCGGCTCCGGGGGTGACCGCGACGAGCATCACGATCGGCGCCACGGTGCCGCTCACCGGGCCGGCGGCGCCCGGCTACGACGAGATCGCGCCGGCGATGAACGCCGTGTTCAAGTGGGTCAACGCCCACGGTGGCGTGTACGGGCGGAAGATCAAGTACATCTATCTCGACGACCAGTACAACCCGGCGAGCACAGCGACGCTGACGCGCAAGCTCGTGCTCCAGGACAACATCTTCGCCGACGTCGGATCCCTCGGCACCCCGACGCAGGCGGCGGTGCAGGGATTCCTGAACACCGAGAAGGTGCCGCAGCTGTTCGTCGAGTCCGGCTGCAACTGCTGGAGCAGCCCGAAGTACCCGCTCAGCTTCGGCTGGGAGCCGCCTTACACCGTCGAGGGCAAGATCCTCGGCTCGTACATCGCCCATCATTTCGCCGGCAAGAAGGTCGGCTATCTCACCCAGGGCGACGAGTTCGGGCAGGACTTCGCCAAGGGGCTCGACATGGAGATCCCGTCCTCAGCCGTCGTCTCGCGCCAGACCTACGACGCGGCGACGCTCTCGGGGGTGCTCGGGAACCAGATGGCGGCGCTGAAGGCTGCGGGTGCCCAGGTCGTGGCGATGGCGACGATCCCGGCGGCGACGGCGCTGGCGATGCTGCCGGCGGCGGGGCTCGGCTACTTCCCGCAGTACGTGATCTCCAGCGTCGGCGCCGACTCGCCGACAGTCGGCCCCCTGCTCGCCGCCTTCACCAAGGCCGGCGGCGGTACCGCGACCCAGGCACAGGAATCGGCCGGCCTTCTGAACGGGGTCATCACCGACGCCTACCTCCCTCCCGAGGGCCAGGTCACGAACCCGTGGGTGAGGGTGCTCAAGAAGCTTCTGAAGGACTACCAGCCTTCGATCTACGCCAAGTACGGGCTCGACGGGAACACCGAGTACGGGATGGCGCTCGGCTACACCTTTGTGCAGGCGCTGCGGGCGGCGGGCAGGAACCTGACCCGGGCCGGGCTCGTGGCCGCGATCGAGAACGACGGCAAGAAGTTCGTCACCCCCGGCTTCGTGCCGCTCTCGTACTCGAAGTCCGTCCACTACGGCTTCGAGGGCGCCGAGATCGTCCAGCTGAGCACCACCGCCCCGCCGGCCGTCACGCCGACCGGGAAGTGGATCGGGACAGCGGTGATCGGCAAGGTGCAGGTGACCAGCACCGGATCGGGCAAGGTGAC
>DAHUZG010000165.1 GCA_027306715.1 Acidimicrobiaceae bacterium | reverse complement strand
CACCGGCCCGACCTCGGGCGGCACCACCGGCCCGACCTCGGGCGGCACCACCGGCCCGACCTCGGGCGGCACCACCGGCCCGACCTCGGGCGGCACCACCGGCCCGACCTCGGGCGGCACCACCGGCCCGACCTCGGGCGGCCCGACCTCGGGCGGCACCAGCGGAGGGCCGACGACCGGAGGAGCCCCGACCAACCGTCCGGCGAGCAAAGGGACGACCGCTCAGCTCTCTCACGGCGCCACGCGACCGGCGCTCCTCTTGCCCCGCGACCAGACCTGCAACGGCGGGGGCACGCTGTTCTTGTTCCAGAACAGCAATTTCGGCGGCAACGTCCTCGGCATCTCCGTCGTCAACACCTGGGTCTACCTCGGGGACTACGGTTTCGCGGACCAGATGTCGTCGTGGATCAACGCCTCGGGCTGCACCGGGATCGGCGAGCACTGGCTCGGCGACAACAGCTACACGATGTGGGCCTGGGACTGGTCGAGCTTCGTCGGCTGGTGGTGGAACGACTGGGTGGACTGGGTGGACCTCCAGCAGTAGGCCGGCGAGGTCGGCAAGGATCGTCACCGTCACCTCGGCAGGGTGACCTGGCGTCCGTTGCGCGACGAAGTTGACGCCGACCTGCAACACTGTCCGCGGTCGATGCGAACCCGGGCCGGTGACGCCGGCAGACGACCGTGACGGCCGCCGCAGATCGGCCCCGAAGGACCATCGTCCAGCTGTCGGACGTGCACCTGCTCGCCGAGGGCTTGCAACACGGCGCCGTCGACAACTTCGCCAACCTCGATCTCGTGCTCGGACGGATCGAGGACTCCGAGCTGCGACCCGACCTGCTGTTGCTGTCAGGTGACCTCGCCGACCGCGGCGAGGCCGCCGCCTACCGCCGGCTACGCCGGCGGGTGGAGCTCAGCTCCGAGCGTCTCGGGGCGCCGGCGCTCTACCTTCCCGGCAACCACGACGACCGCCCGACGTTTCGCGCCGAGCTCCTCGACGAGACTCCCTCTACGGCCCCGATCGATCAGGTGACCTGGTGCGGCGGGCTGCGCATGGTCGCGATGGACTCGACGATCCCGGGCGAGGAGGGCGGCGAGCTCGAGGCCGAGCAGCTGGCCTGGCTGTGCGAGGCCCTCGCCGAGCCGGCGCCGGAAGGCAGCGTGCTGGCGCTTCACCATCCGCCGGTCAGCTCTCCGATCGCCTCGATGAGCCGGATCGCGCTGCAGCACCCCGAGCAGCTGGGAGAGGCCATCGCCGGCAGTGACGTACGGGTGATCCTCGCCGGCCACAATCACCATGCCATGGCGGGAACGCTGCGGGGGATCCTCGTCTGGCTCAGCCCGGCGACCTCGTACCGGGCCGACCCGCTGGCGCCGGAGGGCAGCTTCCGCGGCTATCCGGGAATGGCCTGCTCGAGGGTCGACATCGAGGGCGACAGCGTGCTGGCAAGCGCTGTCGTTGTAGCCGGCGAGGAACCGATCGTCGAGCTCCCCGTCGGGTCGATGCCTGAGCGCTGAGCCCGGCACGACGAGCTCGTCGAGCTCAGCCCCCGCCGCCGGTACCCGACACCGTGCCGGTCGAGCTACCCGTCCCGCCAGGGACGGTGCTCGACGCCGCCAGCGGGACGGTCGTCGTCACGCTCGCTGCGGACTTTTTGGTCTTCGCCGCGGGCGAGCCGGGCGGCGACGCCGAGGTCGTCCCACACGCCGACAGCCCGATGGCACAAGCCGCCAGCACGACGCCGCCCGCCGTCCGGCGCGCCAGGCGACCGTTGAGGTTCATCAGCGTATGCCCGCTCACGGTCGGGACGCTGCCACAGGTACCTGGGCGATACCTGAACAGAACATGTGCAAAGAATGTGAGAGGTCAGGCGGCTGTTCCGAACGCGGCGCCCGCTCGACTCGCCGTACCCGGCGCGGCGACGGGACGGCACGCGACAACAGCCGTGCGAGCAGCCACGGCGCCCCGCCCCTGGCGCCAGCCGGCGCCAGCCGGCCTCAGCCGGCGCCAGCCGGCCTCAGCCCGAGGCGAGCTCGGCGGACCCGGGGTTCCGGGCGATGTGTGCGGCGATGAACGGGCAGCGCGGGTCGACCCGAAGGCCGCGCCGGCGCAGGTCGGCGAGCGCCTCGCGGGCGAGGATCGTGCCGATTCCACGGCCTTCCTGGGCCGGCTCGACAAAGGTGTGGGTCATCGCCACCACGTCGCCGTGCTCGACGAACTCGGCAACCCCGACGACGCTGCCGTCGAGCAGGGCCGCGTAACGCGAGCGCGAGCCGTCGCGCTCGACGCGCAGCTGTCCGGGCCTCAACGGCTCTGCCACCACCTACACCTCCCCGCTGCAGCGGAGGCCGGTCCAGCGCTGCTGGGCCGCTCCGGTGCGCCCTGCACCGGTTGACAGATCATCCCCTGTGCAGCATCCGACCGCAACCGGCGCGCCGTCAGCCGATCCCGGAGCGAGCCGCGCCGCCAGGGCGGCGGGGGTAGCGTTGTGGCGTGACACAGCTCGCTCCGACCCGGCCGACCTACCCCTCGATCAGCCCGAAGGCCTACGAGCACCCGGCTGATCGGGCGGCGACGGCGGCGCTCGGCTCGATCCCCTTTCTCGACAAGGTGCTCAAGAAGCTGAGCGAGCTCCAGTTCGAGCGAGCCTTTCAGCAGCAGCTCCTCGCCGACTCGGTGCTGCTCGGGCCGCGCCAGCTCCCGGACACCTACTACAGCTTCGTCGGGGCGCTCGACGCCCTCGACGTGCCGGCCCGTCCGGACCTCTACGTCGTGCGAAGCCTCGACATGAACGCGATGACGGTCGGCTCGGGCAAGCCGGTCGTGATCCTCAACTCCGGCATGGTCCGCGGCGTCCCGGCCGAGCAGCTCACCGGCGTGCTGGCGCACGAGGTCGGCCACGTCCTCTCCGACCACGTCCATTACTCGACCGTGATGTGGATCCTGCAGCGCCTGCTGAGCGCCCAGCTGGCACCGATGGGGCGGTTGCCGCTGCAGGCCGTGCTGCTCGTCCTGCTCGAGTGGTACCGCTGCGCCGAGCTGTCCTGCGACCGCGCCGCCACCCTCGTCGTCGATGACCCTCTCATCCTCTGCCGGCTCATGATGCACACCGCCGGCGGCGGTGCCAGCGGGCTCGACCTCGACGCCTTCCTGCAGCAGTGCACCGACTACAACGAGACCGAGGACTTCCTCGCCCGGCCCGGGCGCTGGATCACCGAGCTGAACCGGACGCACCCGTACACCGTTCGCCGCGTCGGCGAGCTGATGCGCTGGGTACGTGAAGGCGATTTCGACCGCATCCGGTCGGGCAGCTACGTGCGCCGGGGCCAGGAGCCGCCGCCGTCTGACCAGCTGAAGTCGGCCACCGAGCACTACCGCAAGCGGTTCATGGAGATCCTCGACCGCGTCGCCGGCGGCGTTCGCCGCATGGCCGACCAGCTCGCTGACTGGATCCGCCCCGAGGGCGGGGGCGGGGGCGCCGAGCGGAACTGAGCCGGAGGGTCCCTCACGGGCCGGCGGTTGCCCTCGGCTGCCGGCGGCTCAGTGGTAGGCGGCGAGAAGCAGCTGCAGCATCTCCCCCGAGGTCTGGTAGAAGGCGGGGAATTCCGGCCCCCCGACCGGGCTCACCCCCAGCTCGAGATGGGGCGCCGAGGAGATGCCGACGTCACCGCATCCGACCTCGGCGATCGGCTCGCCGGCTGTCACGTGCGCCCCGACCGGCACGAGCGCCGGCAAGGCGTGGCCGTAGTAGACGTCACGGCCGGCGAGAGGACCCGAGTCGACAGCGATCATCGGTGCGGCCGGCCCGAAGCCCGAGATTCCCTCCTGGATGACCGTGCCGCTGGCGATTGCCACCTCCACGGCCTGCGCACCGCAGGCACCCCCGACGGTGCCGATGTCGACCCCCATGTCCTGGCTCCAGGCTCCGGGCGGCAAGACGATCGAGGGGTTGGCGAAGGGGAACACGATCCCGCCCGCTGCAGCCTGCGGCGGCGACGTCGAGGAAAGCGCCGCCGCCGTGGCCGCGGCGGGGGGCCGAGGGTGGACCAGGACGGCATTATGCACACTGTCTGCTGCAAGAGACCTAGCGCCGAACCGGGCCATTCGGCGGGCCAGGGGATGACGCCCGCCCCCGGGGACGGCGCCAGCCGACCCTATCCCGCCGCCATGCAGGAGGGCTGCCTCGCCGGCAACATCGGCAGGATCGCGATTGCCTTTGTCGCCGCTCGGATTGGTCGCCACCTGAGCGGGAACGGCCTTCGGCAGCTTGGCGAGCTCGGCGGCGAGCGCCGCACGCGCCGTCGCCGCCCGTTCGGCGGCGAGCGCCGCAGCGAGCTCGTTGCGAAGCGATGCCAGGGTCTGCTCGTAGGAGAGCGCCGTTGCCTGCGCCGCCAGCTCTGCCCGCTGTGCAGCCTCGAATCCGGACTCGGCCGCCTGCTGGTCGACGAGCTCGCGTGAGCGCAGCGACCCCAGCTGAGCCGACGTGTAGCGCACGGTGGCGATCGAGCTCTGCAGGGCGCCGGCTGCGACGGCGTTGTACACAGAGCTCGTCGAGGCGTCCTGCGCCGCTTGGCCGAGCACGGCCGTCGGCGTCTCGGCGCTGCCGGCCGAGACGTAGAAGGCGACCGCCAGCACGTCGAGGCGGGCACGGGCTCTCCGCAGCGCGCGGCGCTCGGCCCGGATCGCGCCGTCGGTGCGGGCAAGGGCGGCGCGCACCTCGGCGACGCCCACGCCGGCGGCGGCGTACCGCTCGGCGGCGACGCGGTCGGCGCGCTGCTGAGCCGCCAGCCTGGTGCTGAGAGCGGTGACCTCCCCACGCAGCGCGGCCGGGTCGGCTGACGCCAGGGCACTGCCGGCAGGAGGAAGCGTGACGACGGCACCGGTGAAGAGGACCGCCGTCCCGATCGCCAGCGCAGCGCCCACCGCCCGGCGGCAGCGACCGGCGCCGGCGCGACGTCCCGTGTGGGCGCGCAATGCCGGTGGATACCGGCGGAGCCCCCGCATGGAGCTGGCACCGTAGTGCACTCCACGTGCCAGCACCAGCCCAAACGCGCAATGTGACGTGCTCGTCTGTGCAATGTGACCTAGTCGTAACATTGCCGGCGGCGGCACCGCCGAGCTCGCCGCAGCCGGTCACGCCGGCCCGCCGGGCCGCCGGGCTTGCGGGCGAGGCAGACTGCCCTCAAAAGCGGAAGGAAGGTGCCCCCGTGGGCCAGCACGTCACGCACTGGATCGGTGGCAAGACCTGGGACGGGAAGGCGGGGCGCACCGGGAGGCTCCACGACCCAGCAACCGGGGAGGTGACCGGCGAGGTCGACTTCGCCGGCACGACCGAGGTCGACCTCGCCGTCGAGGGGGCGGCGGCGGCCGGCGCCCAATGGTCCGCCAGCTCGCTCGCCCAGCGCTCTCAGGTGCTCTTCGGCTTCCGCCAGCTGCTCGTCGAGCGACGGGGCGAGCTGGCGGCATCGATCAGCGCCGAGCACGGCAAGACCCTCGCCGACGCCGACGGCGAGGTGGCCCGCGGGCTCGAGGTCGTCGAGCTCGCTTGCGGCATCTCGCACCTCTTGAAGGGGGACTTCTCCGAAGGTGTCTCGCGCGGGGTCGACACCTACTCGCTGCGCCAACCGCTCGGCGTCGTGTGCGGCATCACGCCGTTCAACTTCCCGGTCATGGTGCCGCTTTGGATGTTCCCTCTGGCTGTCGCCTGCGGCAACGCCTTCGTGCTCAAGCCGAGCGAGAAGGACCCCTCGGCCTCGCTGCTGCTCGCCGAGGCGGCTGCCGACGCCGGCCTGCCGCCCGGTGTGCTCCAGGTCGTCCACGGCGACGCCGGGGCCGTCGACGCCCTCCTCGACCACCCCGGCGTGGCGGCCGTGAGCTTCGTCGGCTCGACCCCCGTCGCCCGCCACGTCGCGCAGCGTGCCGCGGCGGCGGGAAAGCGCGTGCAGGCGCTCGGCGGGGCCAAGAACCACATGGTCGTGCTCCCCGACGCCGACCTCGAGGCGGCTGCCGACGCCGCGGTCTCGGCCGGGTTCGGATCCGCCGGCGAGCGCTGCATGGCGATCTCGGTCGTCGTCGCCGTCGGCGGTGTCGGCGACGCCCTCGTCGCCAAGATCGCCGAGCGGATGGGGAGCCTGCGCGTCGGCCCGGCGAGCGATCCCGACGCCGAGATGGGGCCGCTCATCACCTCTGAGCACCGCGACCGCGTCGCCGGCTATCTCGACTCCGCCCCGGCAGAAGGCGCCCGCCTCGTCGTCGACGGACGCCGGCACGAGCCGACGGTGCCCGGGCGCGGGTACTTCCTCGGCCCGTCGCTGCTCGACGGCGTCGGGCCTCAGATGGCCGCCTACCGTGACGAGATCTTCGGGCCGGTGCTCTCGGTCGTTCGCGTCGACGACCTCGAGGAGGCGCTCGAGCTCGTCAATGCCAACCCCTACGGGAACGGGGCGGCGCTGTTCACCAACGACGGCGCCGCCGCACGGCGCTTCCAGCACGAGGTAACGGCGGGCATGGTGGGGATCAACGTGGCGATCCCGGTGCCGGTCGCCACCTTCCCCTTCGGCGGCTGGAAGCAGTCGCTGTTCGGCGACACCCACGTCTACGGGACCGACGGCGTCCGCTTCTACACTCGCAACAAGGTCGTCACCGCCCGCTGGCCCGGGCCGCGAGGTGGCGAGCGGTCCGGCGTGCAGCTCGGCTTCCCCGGCCGCTGACAGGACGGCGGCTGACAGGACGAGGGGGACCGACGTGCACGACGACTCGAGGCTCGTCGAGCAGCGCGTCGAGCGGGCGCTGCGGCGCATCCGCTCCGGCGTCGCCGCCGCCTCGATCCCCTGCGCAGTCAGCTCGCGCCCGGCCGACCCGGGCGACACCGCCGGCTGGACCGGCCCGGCGGGGGCGGCCCG